>NZ_VHIJ01000029.1:0-76502 GCF_006680095.1 Pseudarthrobacter sp. B4EP4b
GGGGAGGAAGGGGCAGGAGCGGGAGGAGCGGGGGTGCAGGAGCCGAGCCACAGCGGAAGGGCGAGGGCTGTTGCCGCCACCACAGCACGGACCACCGCCACCCGTTGTCCATCACTGCGCCTGCCTGCCATGCGCGCACCGCAATCCCGTCCCGGTACTTTCCGTGGATTAACGTTACGGCGGGTGCATCCGGCAAAGAATGTCCGGGAGGTACCGGTTGGGACAAGAGTTGGTCACGGCGGTGCCGTTCCCGCCATCAGGAATCCGGTCGCCCCGGCCATACCTTGCCAGCCCACGGATCGTAGTCGGCGATGAGCTCCTCCTGCCTCGGCCGGTCTGCCTCGGGGATGTGCTGCAGGTTCACGCGGACGCGGTACCAGAGGGAGCTGGAACCGCGCATTCCATCAACCAGTACATCCGCCGGATGCAGGGCAGGCAGGAGGCCGGCATGCCGTGACTTCCACTCCTCAAGCGCGGCCAGTGCCTCGGGTTTGGTCTTGGTGCGCGCAACCTCGATCAGCGGCATGACCGACTGCCGGCGTCCAGAGCCGTCCCCGCTGCGCGGCGCCTTCTCCGCCGGACCCAGTTCGGCCGCCAGTGCAAGAAGCCCCTCAAGCGAACCCGCCACGTCGTCTATCCCGGCGTGGGGGTCGCCCACCTCCTCGAAACGTTCGGGAACGGTGAGCACCGTGAACTGTTCGGGCCGCGCGGAGCGCACTTCATCCCAGGCCAGCGGCGTGGAAACACGGGCATCCGGCAGGGGCCGGACCGAGTAGGCCGAGGCCACGGTACGGTCCTTCGCGTTCTGGTTGAAGTCGACGAAGACGCTCTCGCCGCGCTCCTCCTTCCACCACCGCGCCGTGGCGAGGCCCGGGGCGCGGTTCTCCACTTCTCGGGCCAGTGTTTCAGCGGCAAGCCGCACATCACGGTAGGACCACTGCGGTGCAATGCGCACCAGGATATGCAGCCCGCGGGACCCGCTGGTCTTCGGCCATCCGGCCAGCCCGACGTCGTCAAGCACTTCCTGCGCCACGTAGGCGACGTCTACAATTTGCGACCAGTCCACCCCCGGCATGGGATCCAGGTCCACCCGCAGCTCGTCCGGGTGCTCGAGGTCCTCCGCGCGGACGGGATGCGGGTTGAGGTCCAGGCAGCCAAGGTTCACCACCCAGGCCAGGCCTGCGGCATCGCGGATCACGGCTTCTTCGGCTGACGTTCCCGATGCATAGTGGAGCGTCGCCGTATCGACGAAGTCCGGGTGGTTCTCGGGTACGCGCTTTTGGAAGAACGGTTCCGCATCGATGCCCTTGGGGAACCGCTTGAGCACCATGGGCCGGCCGCCGGCGCCGCGCAGGGCTCCGTCCGCCACGGACAGGTAGTAGTTCACCAGGTCCAGCTTGGTCAGCCCGGGCCCGGGGAACACCACCTTGTCGGGGCTCGAGACGCGAACCTCGGCGCCGGCGATGTCAAGGATCCTGGCCGCGGCTTTCGAGGGGTTCATGGCGTCACGCTAGCAACGATCCGGCGCGGCAGCCAGAGTTGCGGACCTGCCGGGTTAAACACGAGATGCCCGGCGCGTAGTATCGCGCCGGGCACCCGGGAAGGCTGCTTAGGCAGCAGGCTGGACGGCTGCAAGGGCATCAAAGACGCCCTTGATCTGCTCCACAACCTCTGCGTCGTCCTTCGGGTGCAGTTCAGCGAAGCGCACCATGGAGCCTGGAACGGCGAGCTTGACGTCCTCGAGGATCTGGGCGCCGGCGATTCCTGCCGCCTTGCGTGCCTCGTCCTGGGCCCAGACTCCGCCGTACTGGCCGAAGGCGGTGCCGACGACGGCGGTGGGCTTGCCGGCAAGGGCGCCCGCGCCGAACGGGCGGGACAGCCAGTCGATGGCGTTCTTCAGCGCGGCGGGAACGGTGCCGTTGTGCTCGGGGGTGACCAGCAGGACGGTGTCCGCCTCATGGGCCGCGGCGCGCAGGGCGGCAGCAGCAGCCGGGACCTGGCCTTCGACGTCGATGTCCTCGTTGTAGAAGGGGATGTTGCCCAGGCTTTCGTGGATGACAACCTCCACCTGCTCCGGTGCGTTCAGCTGGATGGCTTCAGCCAGCTTCTGGTTGGTGGACTCGGCGCGCAGGCTGCCGACGAGGGTGAGGACGGTGCTCTTGGTCATATGGACTCCTGGGGTTGGGGCGGCGGGAGGGGGACCGCCGGCCGGGTAAACAAGAGAGGCTTGATGCCTTCACCCATGTAAACGGACTACGGTCCGCTTCTTATTCCCCCGGGTCTAGAATGTGGGATGTGAGCTCCATCCCAATGCGGCCCGATCTTCCGTCAAAGGGTGCCGCGGAACGCAGCGATGCTGCCCGGAACCGGGAGCGGCTGCTTACGGCAGCCCGGGAACTGATCAGCGAATGCGGCGCGGCAGGGCTGACGATGGACCGGCTCGCGGAGCAGGCGGGGGTAGGCAAGGGCACCGTCTTCCGCCGTTTCGGCAGCCGCGCGGGGCTTATGCTGACCCTGCTGAGCGAATCCGAGGCAGCTTTCCAGGAGCGCTTTATGTTTGGGCCCCCGCCGCTTGGCCCTGGAGCGCCGGGCCTGCAGCGCCTCATCGCGTTCGGCGTGGAACGCATCGCCTATACCGTGGAGTTCGGCGAGTTGGCGCTCGCGGCCCAAAACACTTCCCGCGGGGAGTTCGAGCCTCCTGCTGCCGCCCTGTGGCACCGGCACATCGAACTGCTGCTGCGTGAGGAGGGGCTCGAAGCGGACCCGTGGCTGATGGCCCGCTCACTGGCCGCCACCCTCACCCCGGACCGCCTCCTCAACCTCCTCCAGGTGCATGGCGTGAGTACGGAGCGGTTGGCTGCTTCCTGGCAGGATCTTGTCACAAGGGTTGTCAGCGGAGCGTAGATTACGCCCTTTCCTGCACCCTCGTCCAGTCACATCAACTTCACAAAGTTATTCATAACAATCTGATACGTGCAGTTATGTTTGCGCGCATGGGCCCGTATTTTGCGGGGCCGCTTGTGATAGTTTCCTCTTCGAATGTGACCCGCAACATAGTCCACAGGACTGGCCCACCAGCCGGCGGGTTGCCAGCTACCCGCTGGCAAAGGACCCGGCGAGGCGGCACAACCCCCGCCACCGCCGGGAAAACGGAAGGATCCAGCACGTGATTGTTGATTTGCCCGATACCCTGACCCACCTGCCGGCTCCCTGGTGCCCCGACGTCCGGCTGGCGGCGGCGAAACAGAACTAGGCCCATGCTCAGGTACCTCGCAAAGCGCGGCATCACGTACGTTTTTATGATCTTCCTGACGACCTCGGCGGGATACTTCCTGGCGGTCAGTTCCCTGAAACCGGCCTTGCTGGAACAGGAACGCATTCCCCGCCCCACTCCCGAGCAGGTGGCCAATTCCATGCGCCTCAAAGGCCTGGACCCGGACCTCAGCCCGTGGGAGCGGTACGTGGAATGGCTCACGGCCATCGTCTCCCGCTGGGACTGGGGCCGCAGCCCCAACGGAGCGTACATCAACGCCGAGTTTGGCGACCGCGTCTGGATCTCCACGAGGCTGTTCCTGGCCTCCATCATCCTGACGCTCGTCATCGGGGTGGCGCTCGGGGTCTATTCCGCGGCGCGGCAGTACAAGTTCCAGGACCGCGTCATCACCTCCTACAGCTACCTCGCCTACATTGTGCCTGCCCCCATTGCCTACTTCCTGGTGCAGCTGGGTGCCATCAATATCAATGAAACTGTGGGGGAGCGGATCTTCTTCGTCACCGGCATCTCCACCCCCGGGACAGCGCCGGGGTGGGCGCAGTTCGTGGACATGCTGGCGCACTACGCCGTCCCCACCATCGCCATCACCCTCGTGGGCTGGGGCTCCTACCAGATAGCCCAGCGGCAGTACCTCCTGGACAACGTCAACGCAGACTTTGTCCGGACCGCCCGCGCCAAGGGGCTCACCCGCAACCAGGCCATCTCGCGGCATGCACTGCGGGTTTCGTTCATCCCCGTAGCCCAGAGCATCGCCTTCACCATCCCGGCCATCTTCGCCGGCGGGTTCTTCGCAGAGAAGATCTTCGCCTGGCCCGGCGTGGGCTCCTGGAGCATCGACGCCATCTCACTGCAGGACGTCAACGCCGCCACCGCCACGCTGGCCTACGGCTCCGTCATCTTCGCCCTCGGGGCCATCCTGGCGGACTTCGCCACTACCCTTGTTGACCCGAGAGTGCGGGTGCAGTAACCATGACCAACCTCAACGCCGTCGACCCGGCAGCCGTCGCCCAGGACGCGCACCTGGAAAACGCCGACGTCATTATCGGCAAAAATACCATTATCTTCCGCCGCTTCCTCCGCAACAAGACTGCTGTGGCCGGACTGGTCATCTTCCTCGCCCTGACAGTTTTTTCGTTCGTCGGCGGGTACCTCACCCAGTGGGACAAAGAGACGATCGATCCCTTCAACATCGGCATGCCGCCCTCGGCCGAGCACTACCTCGGTACATCCCAGGCAGGCATCGACCTCTACGCCATGACCGTCGAAGGCACCAGGATCTCCATCCTGATCGGCCTCGTGGTGGGGCTTGTGTCCGTCCTGATCGCCGCCGTCTACGGCTGCACCATGGCGTACTTTGGCGGCAAGGCGGACAAGGTGATGCTCTTCGTCCTCGAGGCGCTCATCATGATGCCCGCCCTGCTGGTGGTCGCAGTGGCCACGAGCGGCGGAGGCGCAGGGCTGAAACGGGACCTGCCCTCCTGGCTGCTGCTGATCATCGTGCTGCTGGTTTTCAGCTGGATGGGCACTGCCCGCCTGATCCGGTCCTTGTCGATGTCGCTGATGCAGCGGGATTACGTCAAGGCCGCCCAATACATGGGGGTCCCGCCGCGGCGCATCGTCTGGCGCCACCTGGTCCCCAACATCGGCTCACTGCTGGTCCTGGACGTCACCCGCGGCGTCACCGGGGCCATTCTCGCCGAGGTGGCTTTCTCCTTCATCGGCATCGGCATCAAGGTCCCGGACGTCAGCCTGGGTGTCCTCATCGGCGGAGCCACCTCACAGGTGCAGACTTTCCCGTGGATGTTCTGGGTCCCGCTCACAGTGATGTTCCTCCTCACCGGCTCGCTGGCCATGATGAATGACGGACTGCGCGATGCCTTTGATCCCAGCTCCAGCTCAAGCGGCAGCGCACGGAAGCGCAAAGCCCGGAATACCAGTGTGAACAGGAACGCCTCATGAGCAGCGAAATCACCGCCGGGCCCGCTGAACAACCCCAGTCAACGGTGGAACGGCTGCACGTCGCGGGGCTGCACGGTCCCACCGACGCCGTCCTGTCCGTCCGTGACCTCAACGTCAGCTTCAATACCGAAAACGGCGTGGTGCACGCCGTCCGGGGCGTCGATTTTGACCTCCTCCCCGGAAAGACGCTCGGCATCGTGGGTGAATCCGGCTCCGGAAAATCCGTGACGTCGCTGGCGATCATGGGCCTGTTGCCCGCCACGGCCGAAATTAAGGGCTCGGTCCGCCTCCATGGCAAGGAGCTGCTGGGCCTCAGTGACAAGGCGATGTGCGCCTACCGCGGCAACGAACTTTCCATGGTGTTCCAGGACCCGCTGTCCTCCCTGACGCCGGTCTACACCGTGGGCACCCAGATCATCGAAGCGCTCACCATCCACCATCCCGGCATGAGCAAGCAGGCCAAAGAAGCCCGCGCCGTCGAACTTTTGGCCATGGTGGGCATTCCCAGTCCCAAGGACAGGCTGAAAGCCTTCCCTCACGAGTTCTCCGGCGGCATGCGCCAGCGGGTGATGATCGCCATCGCCATCGCGAACAACCCTCGTGTATTGATCGCGGATGAGCCGACGACGGCCCTTGACGTCACCATTCAGGCGCAGGTGCTGGAGGTACTCCATACCGCGCAGGAGGAGACGGGCGCCGCCGTCGTGATGATCACGCATGATCTCGGCGTGGTGGCAGGCATGGCGGACGACATCATGGTGATGTACGCCGGCAAGCCGGTGGAAACCGGAGCAGTGGAGGACATCTACTACAACCCCCGGATGCCGTACACCATGGGTCTGCTGGGCGCCGTACCACGGGTGGACGTCGCGGAGAAGGCCTCGCTGGTCCCCATCGAAGGCATTCCGCCCAACCTGATCCACACACCCACCGGCTGCTCGTTTGCGCCCCGCTGCCCCTTGGCTTCTGAGGCCTGCCTTGACGGTGAACCGGCCCTCGCGCCGGTGGCCGGAAGCAGCCTGCACCGGGCCGCCTGCATCAAGTCCGGGTCACTCGGCGGCGAGGTTGACGTCCATGACATCTTCTCGGCCCCGCCTGTCCCTGTGTCCGAATTCGATTCCATCCCCCGCGGGGAGCGCACCACGGTCCTGCAGCTGAAGGACGTGCGCAAACACTTCCCGCTGACCAAGGGCGCCCTGCTCAAGCGGAGGATCGGCACGGTGAAAGCCGTGGACGGGCTCAGCTTCGACATCCGTGAGGGGGAATGCTTCTCCATCGTGGGTGAGTCCGGTTCAGGCAAGACCACCACGCTCCTGGAGATCATGGAGTTCCACAAAGACCAGGACGGCGAAGTGGTGATCGGCGGCCTCAGCAACAAACAGGCTGCCGACGCCCGGACCAAGAGCGCCATGCGCCGGGAACTCCAGATGGTGTTCCAGGACCCCACCGGCGCCCTGGACCCGCGCTTCACCGTCTACGAAGTCCTGGCCGAACCGCTCCAGAACGCCGGCATGGACCGGCAGGCCATCAAGAAACGCATCATGGAGCTGATGAAGCTGGTGGGTCTCCAGCCGGACCACGTCAACCGCTTCCCCAACCAGTTCTCCGGTGGACAGCGCCAGCGCATCGGCATTGCCCGGGCCCTTGCGGTGAATCCGAAACTGGTGGTCCTCGACGAGCCCGTCTCGGCCCTGGATGTCTCGGTCCAGGCCGGGGTGATCAACCTCCTGGACAAGCTCCGCGCCGAGCTGGGCCTCAGCTACCTGCTGGTGGCACACGATCTGTCCGTGGTCCGGCACATTTCCAACCGGGTTGCCGTGATGTACCTGGGCAAGATCGTGGAGATCGGTGAAGTGGACCGGGTTTTCGACAATCCCCGCCACCCCTACACCCGTGCCCTGCTCTCGGCCATCCCGGTGCCGGATCCCAGGGTGGAACGGACCAGGGAGCGGATCATCCTGCAGGGCGACCTGCCCTCGCCGCTGGATGCGCCCAAGGGTTGCAACTTCGCCACCCGCTGCCCCGTGTTCGCCGCCCTGCCGGCTGCGAAGAAGGAAAAGTGCCTCACCCTCGAACCTCCGCTGGAACCAGTGGCACCGTCCGCGGCAGCCCAGGCCCTGGCGGCCAACCCGCTGCCCGTCCTTGACCAGCGTTTCGCCTGCTTCTTCCCGGACGGGGAACTGGACGAGGACATGCTGGTAGTCCACGACCCGGCGGACCACCATGCACCGTAGATTTATTCCATCCAGCACCAGCGGCACCAGCATCACCACCGGCAACAACGAAGGGAACACCATGAGGAATCTGACCAAGATCGGCGGAGCGGCGGCTATTGCTGCGGCTCTGACCCTGACTGCCTGCGGCGGTGGCGGCGCCACCGGGCCGGAAACGGCCAAGGGCCAGGAGGCGGGAAGCGATCTGTCCAAGCTCATCAGCATCAACGAGAAGCCGGCAGCCGATCTTGAAAAGGGCGGGAAAGTCACTCTTCCGCTGGGCAGCATAGGACCGGACTTCAACGGCTTCTCCAACAACGGCAACAGCTCGGACAACTCCGCGCTGATGGCCCCGATCAACCCCGTGGCGGTCACCGGTGGCGGAATCGGCGGCTGCTGGAAGGTGGACTTCGAAGGCAAGGCCACGCCCAACAAGGATTTCTGCGAATCCGTGGAGAGCGAGGTGAAGGACGGCAAACAGGTCGTCACCATCAAGGTCAACGACAAAGCCACCTTCAACGATGGCACTCCCATTGACATCAAGACTTTCCAGAACACCTGGAACATCCTGAAGAGCCCGGATGCCGGCTATGACATCGTCTCCTCCGGGTCCTACGCCTTCGTCGAGTCGGTAGAGGCAGGCAGCAGCGACAAAGAAATCATCACCACGCTGTCCCAGCCCACCTACCCTCTTGAGGACCTTTACTTTGGCCTCATCCACCCGGCCGTGAACACCCCGGAAATCTTCAACGAGGGGTTCGTTGGCGAAATGCACCCGGAGTGGATGGCAGGACCGTTCAAGGTGGACCAGTACGATGCGGCCGGCAAGACCGTGAGCCTGGTGCCGAACGAGAAGTGGTGGGGCAACAAGCCCGTGCTGGAAAACGTGGTGTTCCGCCAGCTTGAAACCAGCGCCCAGATCGCCGCCTTCAAGAACGGTGAAATCGACGCCATGTCCGCCAACACCATCGCCCTCTACAAGCAGCTCGAGGGCACCAAAAACTCCGAGGTCCGCCGCGGCCAGCGGCTCTTCGCCGGCGGCATGAACATCAATGCCCAGAAGATCACCGACGTGGCAGTCCGCAAGGCAATCTTCGCGGCAGTTGACCGTGAAGCCCTCCGCAAGGTCCGCTTCAACGGGCTGAACTGGGAGGAGCCCAGCTCCGGTTCCATGATGCTCCTGCCGTTCTCCGAGTACTACCAGGACAACTACCCCGTCAAGGAAACCGGCCCCGACGCCGCCAAGAAGGTCCTCACCGACGCCGGCTACACCGCAAACGCCGGCGGCATCATGGAAAAGGACGGCAAGCCCGCCGCCTTCAAGATCAGCAACTTCGGTGATGATCCCACCACCCTGGCCTTCACCCAGACCCTGCAGAAGCAGCTGCAGGCCGGTGGTATGGACGTCGGCATCGACCAGCGTGCTTCCGCCGACTTCGGCAAGGTGATCGGCGGCCGCGACTTCGACATGAGCGTCTCCGGCTACACCGTTGGCGCCGACGCCACGTCCGCCGTCAAGCAGTACTACGACTCCAAGACCAACGAAAACGGCCTCGGCGACGCCGAACTGGACAAGAAGATCGCGGAATTGACCTCCATCGAGGACAACGCCGAGCGCAACAAGGCAGCCATGGATGTGGAGAAGGAACACATGGCGAAGTACTTCTCCATGGGCGTGGTCATGAACGGGCCCCAGATCTCCTTCGTCCGCACCGGCCTGGCCAACTACGGACCGTCCCTGTTCCAGAGCCTGTCCCAGGTTCCGGACTGGACCACCCTCGGCTGGGAAAAGAAGTAACCCCGCCCCCGGGACGCTCTCTCACTTAATGTCGGTTTTCCCGCAGCGCCCTCTCACTTTCTTTAAGGAAGTGAGAGGGCGTTGACCGTTAAGGCGCATTAAGTGAGAGAGCGTGCGGGAGTAGCGTAGTCCCATGACCGGAACTGCTGAACGCACCATCCGCACCGCCGTCATTGGCTATGGACTTTCGGGCAGCGTCTTCCACGCCCCTTTGATCGGGGCGGATGCGCGCTATTCGCTGGACGTCATCGCCACTTCCAATGCAGAGCGGCAAAAGGCGGCCACTGCCCGCTACCCGGGCGTCCGGACAGTGCACGACGGCGATGCCGTCCTCGCGCACGCCGCGGACCTTGACCTGGTGGTGCTGGGCACCCCGCCCGCCACCCATTACCCGCTCGCCAAGGCGGCCCTGGAAGCCGGGCTGGACGTGGTGGTGGACAAGCCCTTCGCAGTGACCAGCGAAGAAGGGCAGGAATTGGTGGAGCTGGCCCGGGAGCTCGGCCGCGTGCTGACGGTGTTCCAGAACCGGCGCTGGGACGGCGATTTCCTGACGCTTCGCAAGCTTGTGGCGGCAGAAGCCGTCGGAAAGGTTGCGCGCTTCGAATCGCGGTTCGAGCGGTGGTCGCCCACCATTGCCAAGGCCTGGAAGGCGCGTGCCACGGCGGCGGACGGCGGCGGTGCTTTGTACGACCTCGGGAGCCACCTGATCGACCAGGCCCTCCTGCTGTTTGGCCCCGCCACTGTGGTCCACGCCGAGCTGAAAGCCCGACGGGCGGACGAGCGGGCGGACGACGACGTTTTCCTGGTGCTGCGCCACGAGTCCGGGGTGCTCAGCCACCTCACCATGAACATGCTCTGCGCCCAGCAGGGCGCCCGCTTCCGCGTCCTGGGTTCCGTGGGGGCCTTCACCAAGAACGGGGTTGATCCGCAGGAGCCCTACATCGTGGCCGGCGGCAGCCCCCTTGATGCGGAGTACGGCGAGGAGGCGCCCGAGTGGGCAGGGCTGCTGGGCCGGGACGGCCACCTGGACGCCCTGCCCACTGAACGCGGCGCCTACCCGGAGTTCTACCGCATCCTGGCGGAGAAGATCCTCGACGGCGGCGCAAAATCAGGCCTGCCCCTCCCGGTAAACCCGGAAGACGCCGTCGAGGCCCTCAAACTCATAGAACAAGCACGCGAAGTGGCTTAAAAGAAGAACGGTGGTTGAGCTTGTCGAAACCAGGTCCGACGAGCTCAACCACCGATTGATTAGGCCGAAACCAGCTGGTGCCAGTCGGAGACGAGCGGCAGGTTGTGGGCCTCGGAGACGGAGTGGTGTGCCACGTGGCCGGCGGCGATGTTGAGACCGGCGGCGAGGGCGGGGTCGCGGTCGAAGGCTGCCTTGACGCCCAGGTTGGCCAGGGACACGGCGTACCGCAGGGTCACGTTGGTCAGCGCGTAGGTGGAGGTGTTGGGCACAGCGCCGGGCATGTTGGCCACGCAGTAGAAGATGGTGTTGTGGACCTTGTAGGTGGGTTCCTGGTGTGTGGTGGGGTGGGTGTCTTCGAAGCAGCCGCCCTGGTCCACGGCGATATCCACCAGGACTGAGCCGGGCTTCATCCGGGCCACGAGTTCGTTAGTGACCAGTTTGGGGGCCTTGGCGCCCGGGATCAGGACGGAGCCGATCACCAGGTCGGCGTCCACCACGGACTTTTCGATCTCGTAGGAGTTCGACGCCACCGTCTTGAGCCGGCCCTGGTACTGGGCATCGAGTTCTCGCAGGCGGTTGATATTGATGTCCAGGATGGTCACGTCGGCGCCGAGGCCAAGGGCCATTGCTGCGGCGTTGGTACCCGCAACACCTGCACCAAGAACCACAACCTTGGCCGGACGCACGCCGGGAACGCCGCCGAGCAGGACGCCCTTGCCGCCGGCGGGAGCCATGAGGGATGCGGCGCCTACCTGGACGGAGAGCCGGCCGGCCACCTCGGACATGGGGGCCAGCAGCGGCAGGGTGCGGCCTTCCTGGACGGTTTCGTAGGCGATGGCCGTGACGCCGGAGTTGATGAGTTCGCGGGTGAGCTCGGGCTCGGCTGCGAGGTGGAGGTAGGTGAAGAGGA
Source organism: Pseudarthrobacter sp. B4EP4b (assembly GCF_006680095.1). NCBI lineage: Bacteria > Bacillati > Actinomycetota > Actinomycetes > Micrococcales > Micrococcaceae > Pseudarthrobacter > Pseudarthrobacter sp. B4EP4b. The sequence goes on from NZ_VHIJ01000029.1 coordinate 11,344, forward strand.
TCAGGCCCTTGCGGAAGCGGTGGTATTCGGCCTTGATGGGTTCCTTGACCTTCATGACCATGTCCGCGCGGGCCCAGACGTCATCCGCCTCGTTAACGATTTCGGCGCCGGCGATGGCGTATTCCTCGTCGGTGATGCCTGAGCCCAGGCCTGCGCCGCGTTCCACCAGCACGGTGTGGCCGTGGGTGCCGAACTCGTGGACGCCGGCGGCGGTGATGGCCACCCGGAATTCGTTGTTCTTGATTTCTTTGGGGACGCCGATGATCATCGTGGGCTCCGTGTTCTCGGCTGGTAGCCGGAAAAGTGGGGAAAGGATTTCGTGTTTCCACGATAAATCCGGTTGTGAGCCAGACGACATCAGGCCGTGGAGGCGGTCGCGGAGGAACGCCGGAAATCCAAGGATTTTGCCAGTGCAGCCTCGACGTTTGTTCAGCTGCAGAGCGTCAAGTGTCGCCTGATGTCCGTTCGTGCCGGATGCCTTGCAAGCAGTAGTGTTGCCCCATGCAGCAACAGGGTGTGGAGCAACTGGTGGAGCTGGTGGCACAGAAGCTGGGCCGCGGCCTTTCCCTGGAGGATCTGGACGGTGTGCTCCTCGCCTACAGCTCTAACCAGTCCCATGCCGACCGCGTCCGGGTGAACTTCCTGCTCAGCAAGAAAGTGCCGGCTGATGTCAGCGCCTGGCAGCTTTCGCACGGCATCGCCACCGCCGTCCGGCCGGTGGCGGTTCCTGCCAACCCGCACCTGGGCATGCTGGGCCGCGTCTGCGTCCCGCTGATGGTCCGCGGCTTCAGGGTGGGTTACCTGTGGGTGCAGCAGGACTCGGTGGAGGAAAATCCGACGGCGATTCTCACCCAGTTGCCTTCCGTCGCCAGCGAACTCGAAATGCTCTCAGCGCTGTTGCTGGATTCCAACACTGCTGAATCCGAATTCCGGCGCGGGCGTGAACGGGAATTCCTGGCCGCCTGTGCAGGGGAAACCAACGCCGTGGCGGCGGTGGGAGGCTGGAAGGAAATCCAGGGCCGCGGGCCCTGGCAAATGGTGACGGTGCTGGACGCCGATGGCGGGGCCGAAGGACCGGATCCCATTGCCGCCACCCTGATCCACCGCGCCGCCGCACTGCAGGCGACAGTGGGTGTGGACGCGGCACTCTTCAGTGCCGGGGCGGAAACCCACTCCGTGGTGCTGTTCCGCGAGTCGTCGGGCAGGGCGAACCATGCGCAGGTCCTGGTGCACTATCAGCTCGAGCTGGCCAAGCGCTCCGGCCGCCCCGTGCAGCGGATCATCCTGGGCATCAGCGAAGGATTTACCAGGCCGCGGGAACTGGCCGAGGCCTACCGGCAATCCAAGCTGGCGGCCCAGGCCGCAGCAGTGGATCCGCAACTCGGGGAGCTCGTGGACTGCCGGTCCACCGGCGTCTACCAACTTCTGGCTTCCGCCGGGGGAGGGGCAGGCGCCTGGGTGGATCCTGGCTCGGTCTACTTCCGGACGCTCGAGGACCACGACCGCAACGGCGAACTCATTCCAGTCCTGGAACTCCTCTACGACAACGACGGTTCCGTCCAGGACGTGGCCGCAAAACTCCATCTTCACCGGAGCAGCATCTACAACCGGTTGGGCCGGATCAGGCAACTGCTGGGCGTGGATCCGCTGAAGGGGATGCCCCGGCTGGAACTCCACGCTGCGCTCAAGATGCGCCGCTGGGCAGCCCGCCCCCGGATTTAAAGCTGGGTTCCGTCGTCGGCTTCTGCACCTTGCTCTCCGGCAGCCTTGTGCCGGTCCTTTTTCTGCTCCTCGAGCCACGCCATGATGGCCGTGCGCGGAATGCGCCGGTGGCTGCCGCGATACTCTACCGGGATTTCCCCCCGGTCGGTCATGTTGCGAAGGTAGGTGTGGGAGATGCCCGCCAGCTCCGCCGCTTTGGAGGTGGTCAGCATGTCCTCCACGCTGCTTACCGTCACGGCCTCACCGCGGCTAAAGCGCCGCAGGAGGTCGACGACGGCGTCCCTCGCCAGGGGCGGGAGGCGGTGGACGGTGCCGTCCACAAAAACAGTAATGTCATCGCTGCCGGCGAGGGCCCGTTCCAGCTTCCGGGCCTCCTCGGGCGGGAGCGCGGCGGCCATCCTGGGAGCAATCAGTGCCATGGCCACAGCCTAGCGTGCCGGCCCGCACCCTGCAGTGCGGCAGGCTTTGAACCGCCTATATTGCTCCGGCGGTATGCTCGCTTGATGGCATTGAATGGTGGCAGGGCCGTAGAAGCCGTCGGATTGCAGGGAATGCTGTATTCCTCCGTCCAGCGCAGGCACGGTACAAAGGGAATCCCCGATACCGGGGCGCGCCCCACCTATGTCCTGCTGCACGGCATTGGCGTTTCCCACCGCTACCTCGCGCGCCTGCATCAGGAGCTGGCCAAGGCAGCGGACGTCTACTCCTTCGACCTCCCCGGCTTTGGCAAGTCGTCACGGCCCGGACGGCAGCTGCAGGTTGAAGACTTTGCGGCGTTTGTCAGCGATGTGCTGACCGACGCCGGCGTCGCCAGCTACGTGCCCGTGGGCCACTCCATGGGCACCCAGTTTGCGGTGGAACTGGCCCTGCGTGAACCCTGGCGGGTGGCCGGAGCCGTGCTGATGGGTCCCGTGGTGGAACCCGGCCGGAAATCGGTGGCGCAACAGGCCCTCGCGCTCACCCGGGACGCCATGTTCAGCGAGTCCCCGACTTCCAACGCGATTGTGTTCAGCGACTACTTCCGCGCAGGCCCCCGCTGGTATCTCACAGAATTGCCGGTGATGATGAGGTACCCGCTGGAGGAGCGGCTGGCCGGCGTCAGCCAGCCGGTGCTCGTGCTCCGCGGCACCAGGGACCCCATCGCGCGGCGTCCCTGGTGCGTCAAGCTCTCTGCTGCCGCCGCGCAGGGCAGCATGGGCGAGATTTTGGGGCAGGGCCACGTCTTCCAGCACACCGCGCCGGCTCTCGCCGCCCAGGCCATCAACGGCTGGGTCCGCGCCCTTAACGGATTCGACGTCACGGCCTGACGTTGCCAGGCCTTGCGGCCCCCGCGGCTAGAGCCCCAGCTCTTCCAGTACAGGCAGCTTCTCGCGGACCCACGCCCGCGCCTCGGTGGCACTCGGGGCTGACAGCGCCAGCTTGGCCAGCTGCTGCGCCTCCTCCAGGGTCACCGTTTTGAGCACCGCAGCCACGGCTGCCAGGGAACGTGCCGTCATGGACAGGGTGCTCACGCCCAGGCCGGTCAGTACGACGGCGAGGGCGGGATCGGCGGCCGCCTCACCGCAGACGCCAACGGGTTTGTTGTTGCCCTCTGCGCGTGAGCCCTCCACTGTCAGCCCCACCAGGCGCAGGACTGCCGGCTGCCAGGGCGTGTTGAGGTTGGCCAGCGGGCCCAGCTGCCGGTCGGCGGCCATGGCGTACTGGGTGAGGTCGTTGGTGCCAAGGCTTGCGAAGCCCACTTCCCGCAGGATGGCTTCGGCCGTCAGTGCTGCGGAGGGAACCTCCACCATCACGCCAGGCGTTTTGATGCCGGCGTCTGCGCACATGGAGGCAAAGCGGGCAGCCTCTTCCGCCGTGGAGATCATGGGGGCCATCACCCACACATCCGCTTCGGACTGTTGCTCGGCCAGCGCGATCGCTTCGAGCTGCCGGTCCAGCACGCCGGGAGTAGTGAAGTCGGTGCGGTAGCCGCGGACACCGAGGGCGGGGTTGGGCTCGGTGGAATCGGTGAGGAAGGGCAGGGGCTTGTCGGCCCCGGCGTCCAAGGTGCGCAGGACAACCTTCTTGCCCGGGAAGGCATCAAAAACGCTCTTGTAGGCTGCGGCCTGCTCCTCGACAGAAGGCTCGGTATCACGTTCCAGGAAGCAGAACTCGGTGCGGAACAACCCCACGCCCTGGGCGCCCAGCTTGGCTGCTGCCACGGCATCCTTGCCGCCGCCCACGTTGGCGAGCAGCGGCACCTGGTGCCCGTCCGCCGTCGTACCTGTCCCCGTGAACTCGGACAGCAGGGAAGCTGTGGCCGCCCACGCTTCCGCGGCCGCGCGAAGGGATTCGTCAGGCTCGGCGATGACGGTTCCGGCCGCCCCGTCCACATACACTTCCGTGCCGTCCGGGACCTCGTCCACCCCTACCGCGGCAACCACGGCGGGCAGGCCCAGGGAGCGGGCGATGATGGCGGTGTGCGACTGGGGGCCGCCGCCTGCCGTGACGAGAGCCAGGACCTGGTTGGGATCCAGGGTGGCGGTGTCTGCAGGGGCAAGGTCGTCGGCCACCAGGATGAAGGGGGTGGCGGAGGCGGGGATGCCCGGCGCGGGAACCCCCCGGAGCTCGGCGACGATGCGGGCGCGCACGTCCAGGACGTCCGTGGCGCGTTCGGCCATGTAGCCGCCCAGGTTGTGCAGCATTTCCGAGACGGAGGAGCCGGACTCCCAGATGGCGCGCTCGCCGGAGGTGCCGCGGGCAATGAGCTTGGAAGCACCCTTGATCAGCATGGTGTCCTTGGCCATCAGTGCCGTGGCTTCAAGGACAGCCTTGCCGTCACCGGTGGCATGGGCTGCGCGGGACTTCAGTTCGTCATGCACGGCCTGGGCGGCTGCCTTCAGGGCTGCGGTGGCTTCCTCTGCGGTGGTGTCCGGTGCCAGCTGCTCGCCGGCCGGAGGTTCACTGATGGGTTTGGGCATCTGCCGGACGGTGCCGATAACGCGGCCTGGACTGACGCCTACTCCTGGGAAGTTCTGCACTGAAGGTCCTCATTCTCTGCCGGTTTGCCAGGCCCGCCAATATGTCCGGCGCCATGCCGGTCCGCCGGCGGACTGCTACGTCCGCCAGGCGGGAAACGTGCCTGAAAAAATTGTATGTGATTCAGTTCATATAGCATTGCTATAGGTGCTAGGGTAGCGGTTATGAGTTTGGATGGCCAGCTTCCCCCCAAAATGCGACTGCTTCGTGCAGCGGCGGAGTTGTTGGCAAAATCCGCGGGAGCCCCCGTTTCCACCCGCCAGATCACGCAGCTGGCGGGGGTATCGGCTCCCACGCTTTACCACCACTTCGGTGACAAGGAAGGTCTGTTCGACGCCGTCGTCGCCGCAGGGTTTGAAGAGTATGTAGCGGGTGAAAGGGATTTTGCCCCCTCCGGACAGCCGCTCGAGGATATCCGGAGAATGTGGGACAACCACGTGCAGTTCGGGCTTAACCAGCCGGAGCTGTACCTGGTGATGTTCGGCAATATCCGCCCGGAAAGCCGCCCGGCCATCGTCGCAGACGCCGAGGCTCTGATGGAGGAGATGCTGAACAAGGCAGCGGCGGCGGGCCAGCTGAACGTCCAGCCCCGGGAGGCAGCCAGGTCCATCCTGGCCGCCAATGTGGGCGTGACGCTGATGCTGATTGCGGAGCCCGCCTCCGAACGGAACCTCGAACTGTCCACCATGACCCGGGACGCCATGATTTTTGCGGTGTCAGCCGAGCCCGCCAGCGGGGCGGCGCCGGAGGACACCGGAAAGTCCTCGGTGGTGGTGGCCGCGATCGCCCTGAACGCCGCACTTCAGGCCTCGCACTCGGACCAGCTCTCCAGCTCGGAACTCAAACTCTTCCTCGAATGGCTTCACCGCATCTCCACCAGCCCGGCAGGCTGAAAAACGCCAGAACGTCCAGCAGTACGTCGTCGTAAATATCGGACCATCCTGCGCAGCCGCAGGAATGACGGTTAGGAAATCACATGGCAACAGAGACAGTTGCAAAACCCCGCACCAGCGCGCGCGTGCACGTCCAAAAGTTCGGGACCTTCCTGTCCGGAATGATCATGCCCAACATCGGCGCCTTTATTGCCTGGGGCCTGATCACCGCCCTCTTCATTGAAAAGGGCTGGATCCCCGTCCCCGAACTGGGCGGCTTCGGCACCAACGCCGCGGGCAAGCCGAACACCGGCCTCGTGGGGCCAATGATCACCTATCTGCTGCCGCTCCTGATCGCCTACACCGGCGGCCGGATGGTGTACGACGTACGCGGTGGCGTGGTTGGTGCCATCGGCACCATGGGTGTCATTATCGGCGCCGGCATTCCGATGTTCATCGGCGCCATGATCATGGGCCCCCTGGGCGGCTGGACCATGAAGAAGATCGATTCGCTCTGGGACGGCAAGATCCGCCCCGGCTTCGAGATGCTGGTCAACAACTTCTCGGCGGGCATTTGGGGTGCCATCTTGGCGCTGCTTGGCTTCTACGGGATCGCCCCGCTGGTTTCGGCCTTCAGCACCGGCGCCGGCAACGTGGTCCAGTTCCTGGTCAACAACGGTCTGCTGCCGCTCACCAGCATCTTCATCGAGCCGGCCAAGGTCCTCTTCCTGAACAACGCCATCAACCACGGCGTGCTCACCCCGCTGGGCATCCAGCAGTCCCTGGACCAGGGCAAATCCATCCTGTTCCTGCTCGAAGCCAACCCCGGCCCGGGACTTGGACTTCTGCTCGCGTACATGTTCTTCGGGAAAGGGGCAGCCAAGGCCTCCGCTCCCGGTGCAGCCATCATCCACTTCCTGGGCGGCATCCACGAGATCTACTTCCCGTATGTCCTGATGCGCCCGCTGCTCATCCTGGCAACAATCGCCGGCGGCATGACCGGCATCGCCACGCTCGCCATCACCAACTCCGGCCTGGTGGCTCCATCCGCCCCCGGCTCCATCTTCGCGGTGCTGGCCCAGACATCCAGGGACAGCTACCTTGGGGTGATCCTGGCGGTCCTGCTCGCCACGGCGGTCTCCTTCCTGGTGGCCTCGGTCATCCTGAAGACCACCAAACACAGCGATGAGGTGGACCTCAACGACGCCACCTCCCGCATGGAGCAGATGAAGGGCAAGAAGAGCTCCGTGGCTTCCACCCTCACCGGTGCCGGCGCAGCTGCCGGGGCAGGCGGAGTGGGCGTCCTCGCCGGCCCGGTGCGCAACATCGTGTTCGCATGCGACGCCGGTATGGGCTCCAGTGCCATGGGCGCCTCCGTGCTGCGGAACAAGATCAAGGCTGCCGGGTTCCCGGACGTCAAGGTCACCAACGCCTCCATCGCCAACCTCAACGACACGTACGACGTTGTGGTCACCCACCAGGACCTCACCGAACGTGCAAAGCCTGCAACGTCCAGTGCCGTGCACTATTCCGTGGACAACTTCATGAACAGCCCCCGGTACGACGAAATCGTGGACCTGGTCCGGGAGAGCAACACCGAGGGCAGCACGGCAACCGAGGGCCCCGACGCGGGTGCGGGAACGCCCGGCGGCGCGTCTGCCTCGGGAGCGGCAAGGGGTCCTGCGGCCGGTGCAGCGGCAGCCGGTACCGCCGCCGTCGGAGGTTCCGAAACCGAAGCCTCAGGGGCGGGCACGGGCGAGATCCTGGCCCGGGAGAGCGTGGTGCTCAACGGCTCAGCCACCACCCGTGACGCCGCCATTGACGAAGCCGGCCGGCTCCTGCTGGCCCGCGGCGCGGTGGATGAGGATTACGTCCGGGCCATGCACGAGCGCGAACAGTCCGTGTCCACCTACATGGGCAGCTTCCTGGCCATCCCGCACGGAACCAACGCTGCCAAGGACCACATCCGCAAGTCCGCGGTGTCCGTGATCCGCTACCCCGATGGCATTGACTGGAACGGCAAGCAGGTCAAGTTCGTGGTGGGCGTTGCCGGCATCAACAACGAGCACCTGCACATCCTGTCCTCCATCGCGAAGGTCTTCACCAACAAGGAACAGGTGGCCCGGCTGGAGGCGGCAACGTCCGAGGACGAGATCCTGGAACTCTTCGGAAAGGTCAACGCATAGTGAAGGCAGTACATTTCGGGGCCGGAAACATCGGGCGCGGCTTCGTGGGCCTGCTCCTGCACGACGCCGGCTATGAGGTGGTGTTCGCCGACGTCGCCGAGGAGCTGATCAACCAGCTCTCGGCGGCGGACAGCTACGCCGTGCACGAGGTGGGCGAAAACCCGGCCGTGCGGACCGTGGACAACTTCCGGGCGTTGAACTCCACCACCCAGGAAGCTGAGCTGGTCGAGGAAATCGCGACGGCGGACATCGTTACCACCGCGGTGGGGCCGCACATCCTCAAGTTCGTGGCTCCCGTGATTGCCAGGGGCATCGTGGCCAGGGAGCCAGGCGTGGCGCCGCTGCAGGTCATGGCCTGCGAGAACGCGATCAACGCCACGGACATCCTGGCCAAGGAGGTGGCCTCCCAGCCGGGGGCCGCCGCCGGGGCACTGGACGGCAAGGCAGTGTTCGCGAACACCGCGGTGGACCGGATCGTGCCCAACCAGGAAGCCGGCCAGGGCCTCGACGTCACTGTGGAAACCTTCTATGAATGGGTCATTGACCGCACTGCCTTCGGTGATTCCGCGCCGGTGATTCCGGGAGCCACCTTTGTGGATGAGCTCTCGCCGTACATCGAGCGGAAGCTGTTTACGGTGAACACGGGCCACGCTTCGGCCGCCTACCTCGGGTTCGAAGCGGGCCTGGAGAAGATTTCCGATGCCATGGCGGACCAGGATGTTGCCGAGGACGTCCGGGCGGTTCTGGAGGAGACCAAGCAGCTCCTGGTCAGCAAGCACGGCTTCAGCAACGACGAACAGGAAGCGTACGTCCAGAAGATCCTGGTCCGGTTCTCCAACCCGTACCTGCCGGACACGGTGAACCGGGTGGGCCGCGCCCCACTGCGGAAGCTGAGCCGGCACGAGCGGTTCATCGGCCCGGCTGCCGAACTCGCCGAACGGGGGGTGGTTCCGGAGGCGCTGCTTGGCGCCATCGCGGCGGCCCTGCGCTTCAACGACCCCGCCGACACCGAGGCAACCGAGCTGGCTGACATCCTGGCAACCGGCAGCCCCGCCGACGCCACGGCCAAAATTACGGGACTGGAGCCGGAGCACCCGCTGTTCAACGCCGTGGCCACGCTCGTGGAGGAACGCCAGGCGGAGATGACCCGCACTCCCGCCTGACGCGGTCCCCAATTACGACGCCGGCACCCGCCTGGGTGCCGGCGTCGTTCTGTGTGATCTCTCCCACTTAGGCCCGAATGCGGCCCCTTCCGCTTTGAAGTTAGCCTGCCCTTACTTATAGGCTCTGGACTATTACGCAACGTCGTTGTGATGTATTAGTCGACTGGAGAGAAAACGTGAAGAAGAAGCTTTCGAGTTACCTGGGGGCACTGGCTGCGGGAGCGGCGCTTTTGACCGTAACGGCATGCGGAGGAAACGCGACGGCCACCCCGGCCGAGGAAGCCACCACGATCACCGTGGAGCACGCGCAGGGCAGTACCGCCAAGGTGCCCGTCAACCCGGAGAAGGTCTTCACGTTCGATCTCGGCGTCCTGGACACCCTCGATGCGCTCGGTGTTGAGCCTGCCGGAGTGCCCGAAGCGGCCTACCCCGAGGCGCTGGCAAAGTACTCGGACGCCAAATACGCCAAGATTGGTTCACTGAAGGAGCCGGACTTCGAAGCCGTCAGCGCCGGCGACCCGGACCTCATCATCATTTCCGGACGCACCGCCGGTGCCTATGAGGAACTGAGCAAGATCGCCCCCACCATCGACCTGTCCATCGATGCGGCCCAGCCGATGGAAAGCTTCAAGGCCCAGACCGAAAAGCTTGGAACCATCTTCAACAAGTCAGCGGAAGTGGAAGAGCAGCTCGCGGCAGTTGATGCCACCGTTTCTGACACCAAGTCCAAGGCGGCCAACGCCGGCAAGGGCCTCATCGTCCTGACCTCCGGCGGCAAAGTCACCGCCTACGGGGCGGGCTCCCGGTTCGGCATCATCCACGACGTCCTGGGCGTGCCCACGGCCGCCGACGTCAAGGTGGACGGCAGCCACGGTGAGGCCATCTCCTTCGAGTACATCAAGCAGGCCAACCCGGACATCCTGTACGTCATCAACCGCGACACCGCTGTGGGCACCGAAGCCTCCGCCGCCAACCCCATCCTGGACAACGAACTGGTCCAGTCCACCAATGCCGCCAAGAACAACAAGGTGGTGAACCTTGACCCTGCCGGCTGGTATGTGGTGGGCTACGGCCTGAACAACGTCAAGGCCATGGTGGACGCCCTCGCCGCTTCCGTGGCGTAACGCGCCGGGCGCCAAACTCCCATGACCGCCACCGCCGTGCGCCCCCTCGCGCCGGCAACCCGCAGCCAGGCCCGCCACAGTGCAGGCCTGGCTGCGGCCGCAGTGTCCGTTCTTGCCCTCGCCGCCGCCAGCATGTTCGTTGGCGTCAGCGATGTTTCCCTTCCCGCCCTGTTGTCTGGGGATCCGGCCACGGCGGAGGTCTTCTGGATCTCCCGCGTCCCGCGCACGCTCGCAGTGCTGCTCGCCGGGATGGCCGTGGCCGTTGCCGGCCTGATCATGCAGCTGATGGCCCGGAACCGCTTCGTGGAGCCGTCCACCGTAGGTACCGTGGAGTCCGCCACCCTGGGAATCCTGGTGGTCACGGTTTTCGCCCCGCAGGCTCCGGTGCCCGCCAAAATGGTAGTGGCCAGCGGCTTCGCGTTGCTGGGGACTGCGCTGTTCCTGGCCATCCTGCGCCGCCTCCCGGCCCGGAACACCCTCCTTATCCCGCTGGTGGGCATCATGCTGGGCGGGGTCATCGGGGCCGTCACCACGTTCTTCGCCTACCGCTACGACCTGCTGCAGACCCTGAGCAACTGGATGATCGGTGACTTCTCCGGCGTGCTGCGGGGCCGGTATGAGCTGCTCTGGATCGTCGCCGTCCTTATGCTGCTGGGCATGCTGGCCGCAGACCGGTTCACCGTGGCCGGAATGGGCCAGGACTTCACCGCCAACCTTGGCCTGAATTACGGCCGGACCATGCGGCTGGGCCTGGTGATCGTCTCCCTGATCTCGGCCGTGGTGGTCACCACCGTGGGGGCCGTGCCCTTCCTGGGGCTGGTGGTTCCCAACATCGTGTCCCTCATTTTTGGCGACAATCTCCGCCGCGCCGTCCCGTGGACCGCCCTGTTCGGCGCCGCGTTCGTGCTGGTCTGCGACATCATCGGCCGGACCATCCGCTACCCCTACGAGGTGCCTGTGGGCATGGTGATGTCCGTGCTGGGCGCCGTCCTCTTCCTCGTCCTGATCCTGAGGAATCGCAATGCCTGAAAGCCCAACGCTGCAGCCGCCGGTGAAGGAACGGCCTGCCTCCACGGCTCCGGCCGAAGTAGGAGTGCGTCGGCTCAAAGCTGCCGTCCGGAACGCCTCACCGCGCCTGGTGACGGGCATCCTGCTCGTGGTGACTGCCGGCGTCGTCTGCTTCTTCCTGTTCTTCGAGCTCAAGGGCAACGTGGGCTACATCCTGCCGCGCCGGGCCATCAAGGTGGCAGCCATGCTGCTGGTGGCCGTGGCTGTGGGGGTTTCGACGCTCCTGTTCCAGACGGTCACCGCGAACCGGATCCTCACTCCGTCCATCATGGGTTTCGACTCGCTGTACATCCTGGTGCAGACGGTGATGACGTTCACCCTTGGCGCTACCGCGGTGGTGGCCGCCCCGCCCATGCTCCAGTTCGGGGCTGAGGTGCTGCTGATGGTGGCGTTCAGCGCGCTGCTGTACCGGTGGATGTTCACCGGTGCCACCCGTTCCCTGCACCTGCTCCTGCTGGTGGGCGTCATCCTGGGCAGCCTGTTCCGCGGCCTGTCCTCGTTGCTGCAGCGGCTGATGGAGCCCAGCGAGTTCATCATCCTGCAGGACCTGTTCTTCGCGAGCTTCAACAACGTGGACCCGGCGTTGCTGGGGGTTTCCGCCATCATTATTGCCGCCGTCTGTGCCGTTGCCTGGCGGGCGCGGCACACGCTGGATGTCCTGGCCCTGGGCCGCGACGTGGCCATCAACGTGGGTGTGGACCACCGCGCGGTGGTGATGCGGGTGCTGCTGGGCTGCTCCTTGCTGGTGGCGGTGTCCACCGCCCTGGTGGGGCCGGTGACCTTCTTTGGACTGCTGGTGGTGAGCCTGGGTTACCAGTTGTGCCGCGGCTTCAGCCACGCCTGGCTGCTGCCCATCGTGGTGCTGATCGGCGCCGTTGCCCTGGTGGGCGGGCAGCTGCTCCTGGAGAAGGTGTTCGGCTTCGGCACCGCGCTGAGCGTGGTCATCGAATTTACCGGCGGCATTCTCTTCCTATACCTCCTCCTGAAAGGGTCGCTGAAATGACCATCGCGGTCCGGAACGTTTCCAAGAGCTATGGCGGCCAAGCGGTCCTTGACGACGTCAGCTGCGTGATCCCCGAGGGCGGCATCACCTCCATCATCGGCCCCAACGGAGCGGGCAAATCCACGCTGCTCTCGCTGATCAGCCGGCTGCAGCCGCTCGAAGCGGGTGTTGTCACCGTTGCCGGACTGGACGTCGCGGCCACGGACAGCCGGGAGCTGGCCAGGACCATGGCGATCCTCCGTCAGGAGAACCACCTGACCATGCGGCTCACCGTCCGGGACCTCGTTGCCTTCGGCAGGTTCCCGCACTCCGGCGGGCGGCCCACCGTGGAGGACCTCGCCAAGGTGGAGGAAGCCATCGCCCACCTGGACCTGACCCCCATGGCGGACAAGTTCGTGGATGAACTTTCGGGCGGCCAGCGTCAGCGGGCCTTCATCGCCATGGTGCTGGCCCAGGACACCCGGTACCTGCTCCTGGACGAACCGTTGAACAACCTGGACATGAAGCATTCGGTGGAGATGATGCGGCTCCTGCGCCGGCTGGCGGACGAGTTCGGCAAGACCATCGTCCTGGTGGTCCACGACATCAACTTCGCGTCCTGCTACTCGGACACCATCCTGGCCATGAAGGACGGCCGGCTGGTCCACCAGGGCAGCCCCCGGCAGATCATGCAGCAGGCCATGCTCCGCGACGTCTACGACATCGACATCCGCATCGAGGACATCGAGGGCAACCGGATCGGCGTCTACTTCGCCTGACCCTCCCCCCGACGCCCCATCACCTCCCGCACTCTTTTGGGTGACGCCCCATCACCTTTCGTGCACTTCCGACGCCCGCTCACTTTCGTGCGAGGCTGGGCTGGTGACCGAGAGCCAAGCTGCCATGCCCTTCCTCCTGACCTCCGACGTCGACGGCGGGACCTTCCGCCTGCGCGGCGCCTTACGGGCGGACCTGCCGGCCATCGTGGGCTTGCTCGCGGACGATTCCCTGGGTTCCGGGCGCGAGCGTGCTGCGGACATGGCGCCCTACGAACGCGCCTTCGAGGCGATCGACGCCGACCCTTCCCACCTGCTCATCGTGGGAGAGCTGCTCCCGCGCGGAGGAGGGGACGCGGCTGTTGTTGCCACCTTCCAGCTCAGCTTCCTGCCCGGCATCTCACGGCAGGGGGCCTGGCGCTCGCAGATCGAGGGGGTGCGGGTTGCGGACAGCCTCCGCGGCAATGGCATCGGCAACATGATAGTGCAGTGGGCTATCGACGAGTCCCGGCGCCGCGGCTGTGCGCTGATGCAGCTGACCACGCACAAAACACGCCTTGCCGCGCATAGGTTCTATGAGCGGCTCGGGTTTGAAGCCAGCCACCAAGGCATGAAGCTGACACTCTGAGCATTGATCATTAGGTAGCCTAACTGTTAGGCTACCTAATGATGAACAAAAGAAGCGATCTCGAGGAGCTGCACGCGCTTGCCGGCGACTTCCGCGAGGCCCTCCGCCATAGCGTGTACTTGGTGCGCAGGCTCGATGCCGAAGGGGAACTCAGCGCCGCCCAGCTCAGCACCCTGAAGATGCTGCTGGACGACGGCGTGCGGGTGGGGGAGATCGCACGGAACCTTGGCGTCCGCGTGCCCAGCGCCACGGAGCAGATCATCAAGCTGGAGCGGGCGGGACTGGCCCGGCGCGAACCCGACCCGGACGACTCGCGAGCCGTACGGGTGGTACTCACCACGGAAGGCCGCGCCGCCGTGGACTCCGCCAATGCCCGCCGCAATGCCGTAATGGCCGGCATCCTCAGCTCCCTGTCTGAGCAGGACCGGCTGGCCCTGGCGGCCGCCCTTCCCGTCATTGGAAAAATCAACGCGTCGCTGCTGCAGTGACGCACGCATCCCTTTAGGAGCAACCTTAATGAACGGCCAAGCAGATACGCTGCCGGCAGCAGAAGCAACCTTGAAGGCCGAAAAGGCCTCATTCCTCAAGCAACCAAAGGCGGTATGGGCCACAGCCCTGGCCGCCGTTTTTGCGTTTATGGGTATCGGACTGGTGGACCCCATCCTGCCCGCCATCGCCACCAACCTCGATGCCAGCCCCAGCCAGGTGTCCTTGCTCTTCACCAGCTACTTCCTGGTGACAGCCGTGGCAATGCTCATCACTGGCTTCGTTTCCTCCCGCATCGGCGGCAAGAAGACACTGCTGATCGGGCTGGCCGTCATCGTGGTGTTTTCCTCACTCTCCGGCCTTTCCGGCAGCGTGGGAGAGCTGGTGGGCTTCCGGGCCGGCTGGGGGCTGGGCAACGCACTGTTCGTTGCGACTGCACTGGCAGTGATTGTCGGTGTAGCCAGCGGCGGTGCCGGTACGGCAATCATCCTTTATGAGGCCGCGCTGGGACTTGGAATTTCGTTGGGCCCGCTCCTGGGCGCCCTGCTGGGCGGCTGGCAGTGGCGCGCGCCGTTCTTCGGGACCGCGGCTTTGATGGCTGCCGCCTTTGTGGCCTTGATGGTGCTGCTCCCGAAGACGCCGCTGCCGGAACGGAAGGTCCGCCTGCGTGATCCCCTGCTGGCACTGGGTCACAAGGGACTGCGCACCACTGCCGTCAGCGGTCTGTTCTACAACTACGGCTTCTTCACCATCCTGGCGTTCACACCGTTCATCCTGGGCATGGACGCCTACGGCATCGGCGGCGTGTTCTTCGGCTGGGGCGTGGCCGTGGCGGTCTTCTCCGTGTTCGTGGCGCCTGTGCTGCAGAACCGCTTCGGGGCCACCAAGGTCCTGGCCGGAACCCTCCTGGTTCTGATGCTCACCCTTGTTGGGCTGGGACTGGCCGCTGGGCACTCGGTACCTGCCGTCGTCGTACTGGTGGTGCTCTCCGGCGCCCTGCTGGGCATCAACAACACCATCTACACGGAACTGGCAATGGGCGTTTCGGATTCCCCGCGCCCGGTGGCCTCGTCCGGCTACAACTTCGTGCGGTGGATGGGCGGAGCCCTTGCCCCTTTCGCCGCCGCCCAGCTGGGCGAGCACTTCGGCCCGCAGGTCGCGTTCTTTGCGGGGGCTGTGGCGATGGTGGTGGCCATCGGCGTCGCCCTGGCCGGCCGGAAGTACCTGGCAGCGCACGAGCCGCACGTGGTCTAGCTGTTTCCCGCTCCAAAGACAGCAAACCCTCCGTCACGCCATGTGATGGAGGGTTTGCTGATTGACTGCGGAAGGTGATGGGGCGTTGCTAGGCCTTCTTGGAGCCCTTGGCCACGAACAGCGTCTCCGCCTGCTCCAGTGACATCCCGTTCGTTTCCGGAACCTTGAACATCACAAAGAAGAAAGACGCCGCCGCGAACAGTGCGTACATGGCATACGTGAGCGGCAGCGAACCGGCAGCCATCACCGGGAAGCTCAGCGTGATGGCAAAGTTCGCCACCCACTGCGCGGCCGCCGCGAGGCCCAGCGCGCGGGCGCGGATCCGGGATGGGAAGATCTCGCCCAGGAGCACCCACACCAGCGGGCCCCAGGACGCTCCGAAGCTGATCACAAAGACGTTGGCGGCCACCAGTGCCACCGGACCCCAGGCGCCCGGCAGGGAGATGTTCTCACCGGAGCCCACTGCGGACGAGAATGCCAGTGCCATGGCTGCCAGCGAAACCGCCATGCCCACTGAACCTGCCAGCAGGATGGGCCGGCGGCCGATCCGGTCCACCAGGGCGATGGCCACGAGGGTGACCAGGATGTTCGTGATGGAGGTGGCCACGGAGATGGCGAGTGAGTCCTTTTCCTGGAAACCCACCGCCTTCCACAGGGTGGTGGAGTAGTAGAAGATCACGTTGATGCCCACGAACTGCTGCAGGACGGACAGGATGATCCCCACCCAGACCACCGCCTGCAGGCCGAACGCCTTGCCGCGCAGTGAGCCCTTCTGGCCGGCGAGCTTGTCCTCCTCGATGGCCTCACGGATCTCGCGGATGTGCCGGTCGGTGTCCTCCGCCGGGGCAATCGAATCAAACACCTTGCGTGCCTCGTCCTCCTTGCCCAGGAACACCAGGAACCGCGGGGATTCAGGAAGCGTGTAGGCAACCCAGCCGTACACCACGGCAGGCACGGCGGCGGCCAGGAACATCCAGCGCCAGGCCTCAATCCCCAGCCAGAAGGACTGGTCGGCACCGCCGGCGGTGGTGGCGAACAGCGCGTCGGAGAGCAGCGCCGCGAAAATGCCTGTGGTGATGGCGAGCTGCTGCAGCGAGGCCAGGCGGCCGCGGACCTTGCGCGGTGAGATCTCCGAGATGTAGGCGGGCGCGATCACCGAGGCCAGGCCGATCCCCAGCCCGCCCACCAGGCGCCAGAAGATCAGGTCCCAGACGCTGAAGGCGAAGCCGGTGCCGATGGCGCTGACCAGGAACAGCAGTGCTCCCAGCTTCATGGCGGGGATGCGGCCGTACCGGTCGGCCACCTTCCCGGCCAGGTAGGCGCCCGCGGCACAGCCCAGCAGCGCAATGGCCACGGCAAAGCCCGTCACGGCCTCGGACAGCGCGAATTCTGCCTTCATGGCGTCCACCGCTCCGTTCACCACGGACGAGTCGAAACCGAACAGGAATCCGCCCACCGCGCCTGCAAGCGCCAGCCAGATCACCCGCCGCGGTATCTGGGCGGTTGTCTGCTCCTGGGCAGTGGGCATGGTTCTCCCTTGGTCTGGGTTGGGTGGATGCGGTGCGGACGTCGTCGGCTGCGGAACCGGCCAGCTGGCCGGCGCACTCGCGCTGTACAGTGTTCCACGCCACCGCGAACTCTTCCAGTCAGCAGGGTTGCAATTGCGCGTCCCGTCCCCACCCAAGGAGGCCGACGGCGGCGGGCCGGGGCCGCCGTCGTCCTCGCCCCACATGCAGGGCGCACCTGGGGCAGGAACGCAGAAACCCTCCTGCGCAAAGGCAAGAGGGTCTCGGCGGAAGCGGCCACAAGGGAGCGGGCGTCTGGATGGAAAGTTAGTGCACCGCGGCCGGCTCCTGCGGGGCAGCCTTCGGGTCCGAGAGCTTCTTGTTCGGCAGGGCGAAGCTGATGAGGAAGGCGATGCCAGTCAGCACGGCTGCCGTGAGCATCACGGCGTCAATCGCGTAGGCGAAGCCCTCGGTGATGGGCCGGGTCAGGGTGCTGTTGGCGGTGTGGAGCCAGCTGGTGTCGTTGAGGGAGTCGTTGGACGCTCCGTTTTGGAAGAACTCGTAGAGTTTGGCGTTGGCGGGGTCGGCTGCCACGGCGGGGTCCCGGAGGACGGCCTGGTAGTCCGTGCTGGCCATGGCCGACTTCATGCTGTCCGCGATCCGGCTGGCCGCCAGGCTGAACAGCATGGAGATGAACACGGCGGTGCCAACGGCGCCGCCCATGGAGCGGAAGAACGCCGCAGAGGACGTGCCCACCCCCATGTCGCGGCGCGGCACGGACACCTGCATGGCCAGGGTGAGCGGCTGCATGCAGAAGCCCAGTCCCATACCGAAGAACACCGCGATGACGCCGGGAACCCAGAGGCCTGTGTCCACGCCCAGGGACAGTCCCATTGCTACTGCGGCCGCCGTAAGGATTGCGGTGCCCATGATGGGGAAAATCCGATAGGTGCCGGAGGACGAGATGGTGCGCCCGGCGGTAATAGAGCCGGTAAGGATGCCGACGGTGAAGGTGATCATCATCAGGCCTGCCTCCGTGGGCGTGAGGCCCTTGACCAGCTGCAGGTACATCGGCAGCATGGCGATGGCGCCGAACATGCCGATACCGATGATGAAGTTCAGCAGCGATGACAGCCCGAAGGTGGCGTTCCGGAACAGCCGCAGCGGGATCAGTGCGTAGTCGCCCGCGCGCTTCTCGGCGAGCAGGAACCAGGCGATGCCCACCACGCCCAGGCCGTAGCACAGGAACGAGTTCAGGGAGGCCCAGCCCCAGGTGCGGCCCTGCTCGGCAACCAGCAGGAGCGGCACGATTGCCAGGGTGATGGCGGCCGCGCCCCAGTAGTCGATCTTCTGCTTCACGTGCTTGGCCGGCAGGTGCAGGAACAGGAATACCACTGTCAGTGCCGCCAGGCCGATGGGCAGGTTGATAAAGAACACCCAGCGCCAGCCGTCAAAGCCCAGGATGTTGGCCGAACCAGCGAACGCGCCGCCTACTACCGGGCCAAGCACCGAGGAGATGCCGAACACGGACATAAAGTAGCCCTGGTACTTGGCCCTGTCCTTCAAGGAGACAATGTCGCCGATGATGGTCAGCGCAAGTGCCAGCAGGCCGCCGGCACCCAGGCCCTGGATACCACGGGCAATGGCGAGTTCGGTCATGGAATGGACCGAACCCGCGTACAGGGAGCCGGCCAGGAAGATGATGATGGCTGTCAGGTACAGCGGCCGGCGGCCGAAGATGTCGCTGAGTTTGCCGTACAGCGGGGTGCTTACGGTGGACGTGATGAGGTACGCGGTGGTGGCCCAGGCCTGGAGCGAGAGCCCGTCCAGGTCGTTGGCGATGGTGTATATGGACGTGGACACAATGGTCTGGTCCAGGGAGGCCAGGAACATGCCCAGCATCAGCCCGACCATCACGGTGACGATTTGGCGCTGCGTGAGGGTTTCTCCGGCGGCGCGCACAGCAGGGGGTTGGGACATGGATGCTCCAGGGAAGTAATACGCTTTGATAGTTGCTTTCAGTAACTATCTTACCCTCGTACCTATTCCCTGGAATCGGAAGTTGTTTTCGTGCGGCTTTAGCGCTCCACGAGGATTCCGTCCGGATCGCACCAGATGGTGGTACCCGAACGGATGGTCACGCCGTCAATTTGCACGTCGACATCGACCTCGCCCGCCCCGGCTTTCGCGCTCTTGCGGGGGTTGCTGCCCAGGGCCTTGACGCCGAGATCCAGGGCGGCAATCGCCTCGCGGTCACGTATCGCTCCATTAATCACGACGCCGGCCCAGCCGTTCGCTACGGCGCTTTCGGCGATCATGTCCCCCATCAGGGCCGTGCCCAGCGAGCCGCCGCCATCCACGACCAGCACATTGCCGTTGCCCGGGGTGGCCAACGTGGACTTCACCAGGGCGTTGTCCTGGAAGCAGCGGATGGTCCTCACCGTGCCGCTGAAGTGCGAGCGGCCGCCCAGTGACTGGAACTGCAGGGAAACCGAGGCCAGCTCGTCCCCGCGTTCGTCGTACAGGTCTGCGGTGTTGATGTTGTTGGCGGGGTTCTGGGCTGGTGCCGTCATGGGATCTCCAGGTCTTTAGTACTTACGCGGTTCACGGGGCCGTTTTGCGGTTGCCGGGCAGCAAGCTGCAGCAAGTTAGGTTGCCGAATAACAAGCCGGGCGATGAAGCCCACGATAGTCTGACTTTTATCGCTAACCGTCCAGGGGGAACCAGCCATGAGCCTGCCAGACACACCCGCAGCGGCGGATCCCGGCTCTTCATCAAAACCCGGCGACGGAGCGGAGCATTCGACGGCGGCGCTCGCCGAGCCAACGGCGAAGGTCACTGCGCGGTGGGTCACGGGGCTGGTGCTGGTCAACGTCGGGATCAATGCCGCGTTCTTCGGGCCCATCAACGTCTTTATCGCCGAGCAGGCCATTGGCATCGACGAAACAAACAAGGAAGCCATCGCTTCCCTCGTACTTGGGTGCGGTGCCGCCGTATCCCTGGTGGCCAATCCGCTGTTCGGGGCGCTGTCTGACCGGACGGTCTCGGGTTTCGGCCGGCGTGCCCCCTGGGTACTGGCTGGTGCCGTCCTGGCCACGGCAGCATTGCTGGCGTTGTCCGGGGCCACGGCTGTTGCCCTGATGGTCCTGTTCTGGTGCCTGGTCCAGCTGGGCGCCAACGCGGCCTATGCCGCCATCACCGCCGCCATCCCGGACCGGGTGCCGGTGCTGCAGCGCGGCGGAGTGGGGGGAGTTGCGGCGCTGGGCCAAACAGCCGGCATCCTCCTGGGCTCAGTCTTCGGGGCGGTGGTGTCGGGAAACTACATGGTGGGCTACGCCCTGTGTGCTGCCGCCCTGTTGTTCTCGGTGCTGCCGTACGTGTTCCACCGGAATGACCCGCCGCTGCCGAGGGCGCTCCGCCCGCCTTTCTCGTGGCGCAGCTTCCTCCGCGGCTTCTGGATCAGCCCGGCCCGCCACCCGGACTTCGCCTGGGCCTGGCTCACCCGCTTCCTGGTGAACGTCTGCAACCAGTTGACCATTGTGTACCTTATCTTTTTCCTCGGGGACGTCCTCAAGCTTGAGAACCCGGCGCTGGGAGTCCTGATCCTGACCGGCATTTATGCGGCGTTGGTGATGGTTACTGCGGTGATCGCGGGGCCGTGGAGCGACCGGTTGGGCCGGCGGAAGCCGTTTGTGATCGGATCCTCAGTCCTCATTGCCCTCGCGGGCCTCACTCTGGCGTTTTTCCCAGTATGGACCGGCGCCCTGGTTGGCGCCGCCATCCTGGGCGTGGGGTTCGGCGCCTACCAGGCCGTTGACTTTGCGCTGCTGACGCAGGTGCTGCCGCAGGCCGCCGACCGTGGCAAGGATATGGGGGTCATTAACGTGGCCGCCTCGCTGCCGCAGGTGTTCGCTACCGGCCTCGCGTTCCTCGCGGTGACGTACTTCGGGGGGTACTTCACGCTGTTCACTACTGCGGCTGTCATGGGCCTCCTGGGTGCGGTGTTTGTCGTCAAGATCAAGGGCGTCCGCTAAGCCTGTGGCAGGCGGAAGTAAGCCGCCTGACTAAATACGCCACATCGCTGTGCCGTATAGTTGAACCGGATCGCAGGCGGTCCGGGATGGGGGACGCTCCTGGCTGCTGCCCGTCAAAACACAACCCGGAATACAGATGCCTGAGACTCTTCCAGACCATCCGCCCATGGCCGCCATGCCCTCTGCCCCGCGCCAGCGGCTGCGCTATTCACGCATGCTTGAAGCGGCCGGCAGTTTTGCCCGCAAGGGCCTGGACTCCGTGGATCTGGCTGAGGTGGCGGCCAAGGCCGACGTTCCCCTCGGTACGGTCTACCGCTACTTTCCCACCCCCACGCACCTGATGCTCGCGCTCTACCGGCACCAGCTCGGAGAGCTGCAGGCCGCAGGGCGTGCCACTGCAGCCAGGTTCCGTGGGCGCGCCCTGGGCGGCCTGGTGATGGAGATCTTCCACATGCGGGTGATGCAGCCGGCAGTGGAGCAGTGCCTGAGCCGTGGCGTATATCTTCCGGACCGGGATACCACGGCCCTGCTGCGCGAGATCGACGCATTGGGCGAAAAGGTGGTGGCCAGCGCCTGCGGCGACGCCATTGTGGCCCGGGTGCTCCTGTTGACGGTCACTGGTCTGGTCCAGTCCGTCCGGAACCGCCGGCTGTCCCTCTTTGAAGCTGAAGAAGACCTCAAAAAGGCCTGCGCACGGCTCGCTCCGGCTGCCGAGGGCAGCTACACACTCCACCAAAGCGCGTAACAGGTCTAGACCAATTGCCCATTAAATCGGGCTTATTGCCGTGGTGTGGATCACAAACGTGGTTGCGGAAACGTTTTAGCATGTGCAGCCGCCGTCAAATCGCCTCCGGGTGACCTTTTCCGCTGTCTACCATGGGGAACGGAGCAGCAGGGAGCATCCCCGACGCTCCCACGGACCCGCCACCCCTGGGTAATCCGCCGCACCTCTTCCAATGCCTCAGGTCCATTCGGGCCCGAGCCCCATGTGCCGTGTGACCACGGCGAGCACCAGGAGACAACGACGTGTCCATTGACGCAATTGCAGCCACCGACAACTCCGCAGCCACCGCGCTGACCGAAGCCGAGATCTTCGACGCACACCAGGGCGGCAAGCTCTCCATCGCCAGCACCGTCCCGCTGTCCAACAAGCGCGACCTGTCCATCGCCTACACTCCCGGTGTAGCCGAGGTCAGCCGTGCCATCCACGCCAAGCCGGAACTGGCCCGCACCCTCACCTGGGCCGAGCGCCTGGTGGTAGTGGTCAGTGACGGCACCGCCGTCCTGGGCCTGGGCAACATCGGTGCCAGCGCGTCGCTGCCCGTGATGGAGGGCAAGTCCGCCCTGTTCAAGACCTTCGGCGACCTGGACTCCATTCCGCTGGTGCTCAACACCACGGATGTGGACGAAATCGTGGAGACCCTGGTCCGCCTGCGTCCCAGCTTCGGCGCCGTCAACCTCGAGGACATCTCCGCGCCGCGCTGCTTCGAGCTGGAGGAAAAGCTCATCGAGGCGCTGGACTGCCCGGTGATGCACGATGACCAGCACGGCACCGCCGTGGTTGCCCTCGCCGCCCTGACCAACGCGGCCAAGGTGACCGGCCGCGAACTGGACAGCCTGCGCGTGGTGGTCTCCGGCGCAGGAGCCGCGGGCATCGCTGTCGCCGAAATCCTGCTGGCCGCCGGCATCACCGACGTGGTCCTGCTGGACTCCCGCGGCATCATCAACGCCGGCCGCAAGGACCTCGCCGCTGACCCGGCCAGCAAGAAGGCAGACATCGCCGGCCGCAGCAACCCCCGCAACGTGGAAGGCGGACCCGCCGAGGCCCTCGCCGGAGCCGACGTCTTCATCGGCGTCTCCTCCTCCAAGCTGGCCGAAGAGCACCTCGCCCTGATGAACCAGGACGCTATCGTCTTCGCGCTGTCCAACCCGGACCCCGAGGTCCTGCCCGAGGTGGCCGTAAAGTACGCCGCCGTGGTGGCCACCGGCCGCAGCGATTTCCCCAACCAGATCAACAACGTGCTGGCCTTCCCGGGCATCTTCCGTGGCGCCCTGGACGCCGGTGCCCGCCGCATCACCCCGGCCATGAAGCTCGCCGCGGCTTACGCCATCGCCGACCTTGCCGCTGAGGACCTCTCCGCGGACTACATCGTGCCCAGCCCGCTCGATCCGAGGGTCGCTCCCGCTGTCACCGCAGCGGTTGCCGCCGCGGTGGAGGCAGAGTAGCGCGCATTCCCCTAGCGGAATATACGACGGCGGTGCCTCCCCTGCGCGGGAGGCGCCGCCGTCGGCATTCATCCATAGACTGGGATCCATGAACTCCGAAACCACAGTGACCATCCTGTGCGGCCTGGCGATTCTGGTCGGCGTGGCCGGCACTGTGATCCCCGTGCTCCCCGGCAGCATCCTGATCGGGGCCAGCCTGCTCGCATGGGCCATCTGGGGCGGTGCCGGCACGGCGGGCTGGGTGGTATTCGCCGTTGCCATGGTGTTCGTCGTGGCAGGCATGGCTGCCAGCGCCGTCCTCACGGGCCGGAAGCTGAAGGAACACGCCATTCCCAGCCGGAGCATCGTTGCCGCGCTGGTGGCCGGTGCGGTGGGAATGTTCATCATCCCCGTGGTGGGACTGTTCGTGGGCTTCGCCGCCGGCCTCCTGCTCAGCGAACTCCTCCGGACCCGGAATCCCGGACGTGCGGCGACCTCCAGTTGGGCCGCCCTGAAAGCCACCGGTCTGGGCATGCTCGCCGAGTTCGGCCTGGCCTGCCTGGCGGCCAGCACCTGGGTGATTGGCGTGTGGGTCGCGGCCGCCAACGGCTGAGGCGCTTGCGGCCCGGACACCCAAGGGCGTAGAACGGCAGCATGACGGAGCCTACTTCAGCACGCGAACACGTACAGGCCTGGATGGACAAGTACCAGGCGGCGTGGACCACCAACCGGCCAGAGGACATCCGCGCCCTCTTCACCGAAGACGCCGTGTACGAAACAAGGCCCCACGATCCTCATGCCTGGAAGGGGCAGGACGGCATCGTGGACGCCTGGCTCGCCGCCCGGGATGAGCCGGACGACTGGACGTTCAGCTGGGAGCTGGTGGGCACCGACGATGATATTGCCTTTGTCCAGGGTGTCACCACCTATTCGGGTGACCGCCCCACATACGACAACCTCTGGGTCATTCGGTTGGACCCGGGCGGCCGCGCCTCAGCCTTTACGGAATGGTTCATGGAGCGGGGCTGAGTCAGAGGCCCAGGCCTCCAAGCTTGTCCCCGAGACCGCCAGGAAGTTTTGCCAGCAGCTCAGCCGGGCTGATTCCCAGCCTGGACAGCAGGTCTGCGTGCTGGTCGGTGTCCACCTGGTCCGGCAGTTCCGACTCCGCCTGTGAAGCTTTGTCGTTGTCGCCCTGTTTCCGGAGGAGCTCGAGGATCTGGGACTTGTCGATCTGCATGACGTTCTCCTTCGTGAAGCGGAACTGCTAAGGGTGCTTACTACCTTTCCGGAAAACCGCGGCCGGGACAAGAGGCCGGAGCCAATGAGCCTGTGTCCACAGGAGCTGGCGGAGCTGTCCGTCCTGAAGGACGTGGCGGTTAGCATGGAAAGATGACCGCCGGGGACCCTGCACCGATCTACTGGGACAGCCGCGACCTCACGCCGTTCGGCGAGCCCCAGTTGCGCACACCAGTCCACGACCTTGCCGGGGGAGTAGGCGGCCTGCTGACCGGCGTCCTCGGCGGACGCCACCCGGCATTGCTCACCGTGGACGGGGAGATTCCGCGGCTCAAGCGGATGCTGCCCAAGCCGGCCAAGGCCGTGCACGAGGCAGTCTTCACCAGCCGCGAGCCCGAACGCCTGATCACACTGGCCCGCACCTACCCCGGCTGGGCCGGACTTTGCTACCTCATGTCCGGGCTGCTCGTGTACAAGCACGGCGGCTACCTGCGTGCCTCGGAACTGCTGCAGCGCGGCCTCACCACCAGGAACGACGAGGAAGCGAACCGCTACTCGTCCACGTACCTCACCAGGATCGTCACCCGGATCGAACTGGCAGAACGCGTGGAGATCCCCGTCCTGTTCAGTGAGGAGTCAGTGTTCCTGGCGCTCGCGCACTCGTTCCGCGAGACGGGCCGCACGGAGGCGGCGCTGGACGCCCTGGCCGGCCTGCCGCCGTCGCTCCCCATGGCTTTGGCGCGCTGCTCGCTGGCGCTGACCCTGGGGCGGAGCCGGACCGTGATCGACTGGACGGAAGGCCTGCTCAACGCTGACGATCTGTCCGCCGCGCTGTTGCTGGTGCGGGCGCGGGCCCTGCGGCGGGAGGGCCGGTTCGAGGCTGCGCACCAGGCGCTTGCCGAGGTTCTGCGCCGGCGCAAGACACACCTGACCCTGCGCAATGACGCCCTCACGGACCGGGCGCTGCTGGTACTTGACTCCAGCAGGCGCTCACTCAACCCCCGCGACTGGGGGCGGCGCCGCGAAGACCCCGTGCCGCAGAAGGAGATCGCCGCGCCGGTGCCCATCCGCAAGGACGAGGAGATGCGCCGGATCTGGGAACAGGACTGGAAGAAACTCAGCGACGAGTAAAAGCCGCTACGCCGCGGCGAGGGCCGGCAGCAGCTGTTCGCCGAGCAGCACCGCGCCCAGCAGCACCATGATCACGCCGCTGGCGAGGGTCACCAGGCGGGCGGCTCCCGGGCGGCTTTGCAGCAGGGTGCGGGAGAGCAGGGCGACGGCGGTGTACACAAGCCCCGCAAGCAGCACAAACGTCATCCCGAGCAGGCCCGACTGCACCGGCACGGGAAGGGACGCGTCGGCGCTCACGAACTGGGGGACCAGCGCCACATAGAAGAGCAGGCCCTTGGGGTTGATCCCGCTGGTTCCCATACCCTGCAGGAATGTCCGGAGCGGGCTGGTGCCGTCGCTGCCTGTTAGCCCGGCGCCGGCCGTAAAGCTGGCCCCGCGCCAGGAGCGGAGCGTGCTGATACCGAGCCACACCAGGTAGGCCGCGCCGGCCAGCGTGATCCAGCCCAGAACCCCGGGCAGCCCCGTGAGCAGGGCGGCCAGCCCCGCCACCAGCAGGACCGTGTGCAGGACATAGCCGCCGCAGAGCCCCGCGACTGCCGGGACAAAACTCCGCTGCCTGAGCCCGGCCGCAATGGAGTATGCCCAGTCCACGCCGGGGGTGCACGCCAGGGCGGCGGCCACCAGCACAAAGGCCAAAAACAGCTCGGGGTTCATTCTTTCTCCTGCCACACGGTGCGTCAGGACAAACCCTAGATAGTTTCGGCGCAGAAGTGCTCTCCTTTTTCGCTGCGGAGCAAGCCTGCGCGGTAAGGTTCTTGCGTGATTGACCACATTGACAGAAATATCTTGCGCCACCTCAAGGACGACGGTCGGATGACCGCCACGGCACTCGCCGCGAAGGTGGGTTTGACCGTGGCCCCTTGCCACCGGCGGCTGCGCGACCTGGAGCAATCGGGCGTGATCCGCGGATACCGGGCGGACATAGATCCCTCCGCCGTGGGGCTGGGCTTCGAGGCAATCGTGTTTGTCACCCTGCGCCAGGTGGACCGGGCCACCATGGAGGTCTTCGAAAACCGGGTGGCGGAGAATCCGAACGTGGTGGAGGCGCAGCGGCTCTTCGGCTCACCGGATTACCTGCTGAAGGTCATTGCGGAAGACCTGCCCGCCTACCAGCGCTTCTACGACGCCGAGCTCACGTCGCTGCCCGGCGTGGAACGGCTGACGTCCACCCTGGTGATGAAGAACCTGAAGTCCAACGCCGGCCCGCCGGTGTAGGGCGTTTCCTAGCTGACCGGCCTGACGTGGACGATGATCACCTGGGTGTCCTTACCGCCGTCGTACCGCAGGTCGTAGTTGATATCGAGCCCTGTTGACCTGCCGGAGGTGATGGAGAAGTCGCTTTTGGAGCCCGGGTTCGCCTGGGTGCTGCTGATCCAGTCCTCGGCCGAGTCCGCAGAAATGCCGTACCGGTCAACGCCGTCCCGAATGAGCTCGAAGTACTCTTCGGGCGTGTCCGCCGTAAGGAAGTATGTGACTTCGCTGAAATCGCTGCGCTTGTCCGTGGTGTTGAAGCGGATGCGGTCCGTCTCGCCGCTGATCTCGCCGGTTGGTGCGGTGATGGTCAAGCTGATTTTGCCCGAGTCCCGGGTGTTGATTTCGGGCCCGTAGCTGTCCTGCGTCACGCGGACGGCTTCCTTGCTGAGCCGTCCCGACGTCATGTCCAGCTTCGCCGCCTTGGAATCGCGGATCGCCGCCACGCCGGCCGCGTCCAGCGTGGAGTATTCGGAGGTGTTCACGGTGCTCCCTTGAGTGGTTGGTTCGGTGGCCGGGCTGCTGTTCTGGCATCCAGCCAAAGCGCAGCCTGCGGCCAGGGTAATGAGGACGACGGCGGCCTGCCGCCTGAGGCGGGCGGCAGCACTGTCCGGGAATGGGGTCACTGGTGCACCTTTGCGTCGAAGCCGTCCAGGAAGCGGTCCATGATGCCGGGGATGCTGTTGGTGGGCCGGTACTGTTCCACCCTGCCATCAAAATCCGAGGCGATAATTTGCTGTGCGCGGCCAGGATCGGTGGCCACCAGGTCCTGGTAAGCCGGCAGGGTGTCCTGCTGGATGAGTGCCCAGCGCTGGTCCGCATCGGAGATATTGCCGGCGGGGAAGCCCGTGGTGAAATCGGTACGGAACTGCGCGGGGTTGTCCCAGTTGGTGAAGGGCACGTTTTCCGGCCCCGGACTTTCCACGCTGAAGGTGAAGGGGAATACCTCCGCATAGCTCTTCGCGCCGGGAATCGAGGGCTCGCCGGCCAGTGTCACCATGTAGGTCACCGCCTCACCGCCGGGGTGGTTGCGCATGGCGTCGTAGTCGTCGGCGATGATCTCGTTCTGCTCCCGGTAAAGCAGGGCTGTGTTGCCTTCCCGGACAAGCTCCGGGTCGCCCGAATCGATCTTTGCCCACTCTTCGGCGGTACCGGGATCTATGGCGCCGGAGTCACGCAACCTGTTGATCTCGTCCAGGCCCCCGTCCATGTACGCCTGGTGCTGGCGGGCCTGGTCCAGGAAAATCTCCTTGTTCATGTCCAGCATGCTGGTTTCGTAGAAGCGGATTTCCTGGTCCGTCATCCCTGCAAGCTGTTCGATCTGGTCCAGGACGGGGAGTGGGATGTCCGACGCAGGGTTGTCAGCGATCTGCTGGGCGAGGTCCCGGAGCATGGCCATATCCCTGAAGCCGCCGGCGAAGGATGGCCCAATCATGTTCGCCATGCCGGCCCACTGCAGGTCCGGGTTGGCAAGGTAGGCCTGGCCGTAGAAGTCGTAGACCTTCTTGATGGTTTCCCAGTTGTATTCGGTGCCCTTTGACGTGTCCCAGTCCTGCAGGTCAATGCCCATGTCCAGCATGGCCTGCTGGTTCCAGTAGGAACTGAGGAAGTCCCTGTATGCCTTGGAGTTCGTGGTGATCAGGCCCGAATCTGCCGCAGCGTCCAAGGCAGCTTTGGCGGCGTCCGGGTTTGCCAGGGCCCACTGTTTGAATTCGTCGCTCTGGAGGTACTCGCGGCGCTCCTCCGGCGTCATGGCGTTCAAGGTGTCCGTCAGGTCCTGGGCTGTACCGGTGCCGCCGCCAGTGCCGCCGCCTGTGCCGCCGGAACTGCCGGAGCCGCCGCTGGTGCTGGCCTTTTCCTGCTCGTCGGCGTTGGCGAGCAGCGCTTTCGATGCCGATTCCAGCCCTGCCGTTGCGGACCGGAGCAGCTTCTGGTGGGCCGAGGTCCATTCGCTGCGGAAGCGGTCGCCGTCCTGCCCTCTCCACGCCGTGGAGGTTATGCTGCTGCCGAGTTGCTGGCTTAGGGCGTCCAGCCTGTTGGCGCCGCCGGCAAGGTCCTTGGCCAGCTGCCGGAGCTGCGCCACATCAGCGCCGTAAAAATTCCCCGCCATATTTCCCCCCGTTTGGACTCCCGTGCCAGCCTAACCGCCGCCCGCTCAAGTGGCGATGGGGAGAGCTCCCCGCCCGTGTCTAGTCCGCCAGCAGGCCGGTAGTCCGGTAGGGGATGACTTCGCGGAGGAACATGCTGGTGGAAGTCCGGACGATGCCGGGGCACAGCCTGATTTCCTCGGAAACCCGGTAAAGGTCATCCGGGCTGGTGGCCACCACGCGGATCAGCAGGTCGGTGTCGCCTGCCGGCGCATGGCATTCGAGGACTTCGGGAATCTTCCGTAGGGCAGCGATGGCCTCGTTGAGGTGGCTTTGGTCCAGCTCCGCGCTGACCGCGGCTGCCACGCCCCTTCCCAGGGCTGCCGGAAGCACCCTGCTGCTGTTGGGCCGCAGGGCTCCCGAGGCGGTCATCCGCTCCAGCCTGCTCTGGACAGTGCCCCTCGCCAGGCCCAGTCGCTGTGCCAGCACCATGATGGGAACGCGGGGGTCTTCGTCCAGGGCGTTGAGGATCCGCTTGTCCGTAGCATCCAGTTCCTGCAATCTGATCATTTCCTGTCGGTGGGAACCTCGGAGGTTAGTCAGACTGATCAATCGAAGTTCTGGTGGTTGCCCCAACTGTAGGGTGTCTGCTCAAATTGTGGCAACAAGGGCAAAAGCTACCGCTGATTCCCGCAGGCTACAGGTTCTCCGGTACACCACCCGGCAACTGCACACCGCTTCCCGCAAGGAGGCCGCCGCTGATTGACGCTTGTTCACACCATGGTCATTGAAGCAACCACGGCAAGAGCCCCTGAGTTACCGACGCCGGTTTACCCGATGTCATCGGTAGCTGAGGGGCTCTTGTGTTTGTCCGCGCACGCAGGGAGCCGGCCCCGCCTGCCGCCCGCATAGGGTGGATCCATGACCTCTGCCGGCCGTTTTGCGCCCAGCCCCTCCGGTGAACTCCACGTAGGAAATCTTCGGACCGCCATCCTCGCATGGCTGTTTGCGCGCTCATCCGGCCGGACCTTCCTGCTCCGCGTGGAGGACCTGGACCGGGCACGGTCCGGTGCGGAAGCGGAGCAGTTGCGGGACCTGGCGGCCATCGGCGTGACGTGGGACGGCGATGTGGTGCGCCAGACTGCCCGGGGGGCCCTTTACACTGCGGCAATTTCCCGGCTCCAGGCCGCGGGCCTCACCTACGAATGCTTTTGCACGCGGCGCGAAATCCAGGAGGCACCTTCTGCGCCGCATGCCCCGCAGGGTGCCTACCCTGGGACCTGCCGGAACCTGGACCCGGCCGAGCTGGAGTTCAAGCGCTCCACCCGGCCCGCTGCCGTGCGGCTCCGGGCCGGTGTTGCGGAGTATCGCGTTCACGATGTGCTCCATGGAGCCTATGCGGGGGTGGTGGATGACTTTGTGCTCCGCCGGAACGACGGCGTCTATGCCTACAACCTGGCGGTGGTGGTGGATGACGCCGAGCAGGGCATTGACCAGGTGGTCCGCGGCGATGACTTGCTCCCGTCCACCCCCAGGCAGGCCTACCTCGCCTCGCTCCTGAATATTCCTGTACCGGAATATGCCCATGTTCCGCTCGTGGTGAATTCCGACGGCGTCCGGTTGGCTAAGCGGGATGGTGCGGTCACGCTGCGTGACCTTGCCTTGGCGGGCATTCCCTCCGATGCGGTGCGGGACCGGCTTCTGGCGTCGCTGGGGCTTCCGGCCGGGAGGCTTGAGCGTGCGGTGGACGCCTTCGACCCGGCCGCCCTTCCCCGGGAGCCCTGGGTGTGGACGGGCATGGGTTCACCGGGTTCCAGCTGATGGGAGCCTTAGCCCGCTACGTCAACTTCGGTTGACGAAGGCAGGAGCGTCAACTAATGTTGACGGCATGGAGGTGGAGCGGATGAAAACGCTGGTGGGATCAATGGACGGCATGGGGCCTGCGGAGGCACTGCACGCTGTCGCGGAATTGCAGAAGGAAGTCAGCCGCACTGAGTCCGCGCTCGTCCGCGGCGCACGGCAGGCGGGACTGTCCTGGGAGGCCATTGCGCTGTGCCTGGGTGTCAGCAAACAGGCGGTGCACCGGAAGTACGGCAAACAGTAGCCACCTGACCCGCCTAGGCTTGGGACATGTCAGAAGAGCAAATGCCGGACCAGAGTCCTGCGCCCAGATTCACCGTTGAGACTGCCAAGGTACTGGCCGAGGTGGCCCACAACCGGCAGAAGGACAAACTGAAGCGCCCGTACAAGGACCACGTCCTGGCAGTCGGTGACGCGCTCGCCGACTTCGACGACGACATCCGGATTGCCGGGTACCTGCACGACATCGCCGAGGACACGCCGATAACACGGCAGGCACTGCTGGACATGGGTGTGTCCGAGCGGGCCGTGGAAATTATCGAACGCGTTACCAACCGGCTGCACGAGAACCCGGACGACTACCAGTCCGGAATCCGCGAGATTGCCGAGGACCACGACGCAGCCCTGGTCAAGATCGCGGACAACGCCCACAACTCACTGCCGGAACGGGTCAGGGCACTGGCGGAGAAGTGGCCGGACAAGCCCCCCGTCACCAAATACCGCGATGCCCGGCCGGTGCTTTACGCGGCAGTCGAGGTGGAAGAGGTTCGAAAAATCCTCGCCCGGGTGAATCCCTGGCTGCTGGAAGAACTGGACGAACGGCTGGATGAGGAAGACACCACCGACTACGAGAACCTGTCCTACGAGGGAACGGACGCCGATGGTGCGGCCGGGCCTGACGCTAGGACTGCTGAGGAGCGGTAGTTTCCGCTTCCAGCTTCTCGAGGGCATGGTGGAGCCGCTCCGATCCGCGGCGCTCATCGATAACAATGGAAGCGCCGAGTGCCAGCACGATCACCAGCAGGCACACCGGGACGGAGACGCCCGCCGCGGCCAGGCCCACTGAGGCGCCCAGCGCCAGCAGCACCCCTACTGCGACGGTGATGACAGTCCGGTCCGGACCAAGCATGACGCTGTACAGCCACGTCAGTGAGGCCTTGAACAGCGCCACCGGAACCGCAATGGCGGCCACCGCCGCTGCTGCGCTGATGTGCGCCTCGTGGTCAATGTAATAGGCGGCCACATGCAGTCCGGCGCCGGTAGCAGCGATCGCGGCGAAGATCGGAATATGGCCGTAGCCGAAGAGGAAGGACCGGTACCGGCGCAGGTGGAGTGCGCGGCCGGCAGGCAGCAGGAAGTAGATCCACCACATGCCGAAGGCCAGCGCCGTCCCGCCGAAGCCCACGAGCGCTGCATCCACGCTCCAGCCGTGGCTGGCCACGATGGCCCGCAGCGTTTCAATGGCACCGATGAGGCACTCGCCCAGAGCGATGATCGCCAGGAGTCCGTACCGCTCGGCAATGTGATGGGCGTGCCACGGGGTCCGCGCCTTGCGCTCTGCCGCATACGGGGTGGCCATCTCCAGCGCAATCAAGGGGACGATCATGAAGAGAGTGGTCGGAACGTCGGCCTCGATGAAGAGCACCGCGATCCAGCCGAGCT
Organism: Pseudarthrobacter sp. B4EP4b; assembly: GCF_006680095.1. Lineage (NCBI taxonomy): Bacteria > Bacillati > Actinomycetota > Actinomycetes > Micrococcales > Micrococcaceae > Pseudarthrobacter > Pseudarthrobacter sp. B4EP4b. The sequence goes on from NZ_VHIJ01000029.1 coordinate 43,594, forward strand.
GGACCACCACGAGGTACTTGGCGTAGCGCAGGCACGTGTCGCGGCCGGCCGGGTCCTGCCGTGCTGCCCGCAGCCACTGGGCCACGAGCGCCAGCCGCATGATCACGTAGCCGCCCACAATGACCGCGTTGTCTACGTGCTTGCCCTCCACCAATGAGCGGAACATCGGCTCAATCCCCATGGCGAGGATCAGGACACCCACGATCTGGATCATGGTGACCACCCTGAAGATCCAGTCGTCGGTGTCGTAGGCGCTGGCGAACCAGGTGAAGTTGATCCATGCCCAGATCACGGCGAACATTGCGAAGGAGAACCCCAGCAGGCCCGGGATGAAGTGTGCTTCCGCAATTTCGTGGGCAAACTGGCTGCCGGCCACACCAAACGCGATCACAAAGGTCAGGTCGAAAAAGAGCTCAAGCGGTGTGGCAGCCCGGTGTTTCTCGTGCGGGTCGCGTCCGCCCATGCGCGCCATGGCGTGCCGGAGGGGGTTGGAGGACATAAGTAAAAGCTACACGCGGCCCAGCGCGTCGATGTCCTCGAGGAAGTCCTGGTGGACTTCCGCGCTGACGGTGGTCCGGGTTTCGGCGATGGCATCAAGGTAATCCTGGGTGGAGGGCCCCTTCCGCACCGCCTCCCGGACGGACACCGTCCCGCCGGAAGCCAGCCCGCCGTCGTCGTACACTGCTTTTTCCAGCGCGCGCTGGGAAGCGCTCCTCGCCGCGTACTCAATGTCCGCGGGGGAGAATCCCTCGGTGCGTTCCACGAGCAGCTCCACATCCACCGCGTCCACCACAGGCGCGGGGATGAAGCGCTGCCACATGGCTTCGCGGGCCTGCCGGTCAGGCAAGCCGATGGGGATGACGTAGTCGAAGCGGCCGTGGCGCAGGAAGGCGGTGTCCAGGGCGCGGATGAAGTTGGTGGCGCAGACCAGCAGGCGGCCGGGCTGTTCGCGGAAGGCCGGGATGATCTTGAGCAGTTCGTTGGTGACGCCCTGCAGCGGCGAGGGCGGTTCACCGGAGCGCTGGGACGCGATCTCCTCCACCTCGTCGATGAACACCACAGCGTGCTCCAGCTCGGCAATTTCCAGGAACGTTTCGCGCAGCGCTCCCGCCAGGCCCTGCGGATCTGCCGCGAGCCGGGAGGGGAAGACCTCGACGAAGGGCCATTCCAGGCGGGAGGCGATGGCTTTGGCGAAGGTGGTCTTCCCGGTGCCGGGCGGGCCGAAGAGGACCACGGCGCGCGGCGGAACCACGCCGAATTCGTCGGCGAGGTCGGCCTCGGCAAGGGGCAGGACCAGGCGCCGTTCGAGCAGTTCCTTTTCTTTGCGCATGCCCGCCACGTTTTCCCACAGGTCGCGGGCCAGGACGCGTCCCCCGAGCTGGCCGAGCGCGCCGAGTTCCTGGCGCTGGACGGGGATGGTGCGTTCGAAGTAGCGCAGGTTTTTCTTGAGTGCGAAGCCGCGGCCCAGGAATGCCTCCACCCGGGTCTCGGATTCGGGCATCAGTGCCGAGAGTTTGTTCAGCCCATGCGGGGCCATCCGGTTTTCGACGGCGGCCAGCAGTGAGGTGCCGATGCCGCGGCCACGGTATTCAGGCAGGGTGGCGAGGAAGACGATCCAGCCCTGGTCGTGTGCGGCGCGTCCGACGGCGGCACCCACCACCTGGTCGCCCTGGACGGCCACTACGGCGTGGTCCTTTTCGCAGGATGCCAGGACCTCGGAGAGGGCGTAGACCGGCTCCACGTTGTGGGACTTGAGGGTTTCCCAGAGATGCAGGATCCCGTCCAGGTCTGATGAGTGGAAGTCCCTGATCCGCCAGTTGGTCATGCCGTCTCCCGGTCTGTTCGTCGTTGAACGCACGTGCCGCGCGCCGCGGTGATTGAGCTGCACAGGAAGCATATGCGATCCATCCCCGCAGGGACGTTGCCGGCCGGTTGCATGACGCTTTTGGGGTACCCCGTTGGGTAGCTCATTCCGTTGAGGGTCCCCTGCCCGAGGAGTAGCGTGACTGACATCACTCAAAACCCGTTCAGGAGCCATCATGCCAATTCTGGGACGCCGGTTAGCCGCAATAACGGCTGCGCTGGCAATGAGCGTAACCACCGGAGCGTTAGTAAGTCCTGCTTCTGCCCACTCCGGGTCCAGCGATGAGACCAAAAAAGAGCCTACTGCCACAGGCTACGGGGGCGCCGTCAGCACTGTTGACGTGGACGCCTCTGCCGCGGCCATCGAAGTCCTCCGCAAAGGCGGCAACGCCGTCGACGCCGCCGTCGCTGCGGCTGCAACTCTCGGAGTGACGGAGCCCTACTCTGCCGGTATCGGCGGGGGCGGCTACTTTGTCTACTACGACGCGAAGAGCAAGAAAGTCCACACCATCGACGGTCGGGAGACTGCACCGGCGGCTATGCCAACGGATGCGTTCGTTGACCCCAACAGTCCGACTGGCGCGCCGTATAACTTCACACCTGAATTGGTGACCAGCGGTGTTTCTGTAGGTGTTCCGGGCACTCCGGCCACATGGGAACGGGCGCTTCATCGCTGGGGGAGCATGAGCCTCGCGGAAACTTTGGAACCGGCCATCGAGGTGGCAACCGACGGTTTCGAGGTTGACGAAACGTTCAGGCAGCAGACTGAGGACAACCAGGTGCGCTTCGAAGCCTTCCCCTCCACCAGGGAGCTCTTCCTGCCCGGTGGAAAGCTGCCCAAAGTAGGCTCAGTCTTCAAGAACCACGACCTCGCTGATACATATCGTCTCCTGGCCAGCAAGGGCACAGAGGCCTTCTACGAGGGTCCGCTTGCAGAGGACATCGTGGAGGCAGTACAAAACCCGCCAAAATCCGCCGACACGGAATTGCCCGTGCCCGCCGGGTTCATGACCACCAAGGATCTTGCGAAGTACCGTGCGCTGGACCAGGATCCGACCCACGTGAACTACCGGGGCTACGACGTTTATAGCATGGCCCCCTCAAGCAGCGGCGGTACCACCGTAGGCGAGGCCCTGAACATTCTGGAGACGTTTGACCTGCCCGCACTTGCAGAGAATGACGAGGCCGCCGTCCTGCACCACTACCTGGAAGCAACCGCCCTGGCGTTTGCCGACCGGAACAAGTATGTGGGTGACCCCGCCTTCGTTGACGTTCCAGTGAAACAACTGCTGGACCCGGTGTTCGGCAAGGAACGTGCCTGCGAGATCGATCCGCTGCATGCGGCGGAGAAGCCCGTTCCGGCAGGTGACGTGGCGGACTACAACGGCGCCTGCGACATCGAGCCCGCTGCGCTCGGGGACGAGAAGGACACTGAAAACATCAACACCACAAACCTCACCGTCTCCGACAAGTGGGGCAACGTGGTGGAGTACACCCTCACCATTGAGCAGACCGGCGGGTCCGGCATCACGGTTCCAGGCCGGGGCTTCATCCTGAATAACGAGCTGACCGACTTCAACAACGTCTACAACCCGACAGAGGCGAACCGGATCGAGCCCGGCAAGCGTCCCCGCTCGTCAATGTCGCCCACCATCGTGCTGAAGGACTGTGAGCCCTTCCTTGCACTCGGTTCGCCAGGCGGTGCATCCATCATCACCACGGTGCTGCAAACGCTCGTCAACCGAATCGATCTCACGATGAAGATCGAAGACGCCCTGGCCGCTCCCCGCGCGTCGCAGCGGAACGCCGCTAATGTTTCCGCTGAGCAAGCCTTCATCGATTCTGATAACGGCAAGGCTCTTGCATCTAAGTACGGCCACAAGTTTGCCGCGGCAGGTGACCCGGGTACATCGGCGGCCGACATAGGCGCGGCCACAGCCATCGAGTTCCTCGATGACAACAAGGTCAGGGCGGTAGCCGAACCCGTCCGGCGTGGCGGCGGCTCGGCGATGGTCGTCAACCCGTCACGCTAAAACCGGGGTTGAACGACAACTAACGACGGCGGCACCCCGGGCTCTTGGATTCGAGAACCTGGGGTGCCGCCGTCGTGCGCTGTAGGTACTACTTCTTGAACGTCTCGGCGGGTGGGTTGGCGATGACGGGGGAGAGGCCGGTGTGGCCTTCGCGGGTTTCGGCGATTTCGTGGATGCGTTTGCGGCAGGCGTACCAGCCGATGACCATCAGGATGGAGGCGATGGCGGTGACGAGCATGGTCAGGGGTGAGTCGATGAAGACCATGATCAGCACGCCCACGAGGAAGAGGAGGGAGAGGTAGCCGGTGTAGGGGGCGCCGAACATGCGGAAGGAGGGGCGTTCGAGCCAGCCTTTGTCGGCCCAGCGTTTGAGTTGGATCTGGCACAGGACGATGGTGGCCCAGGTCATGACGATGCCGACGGAGGCGACGTTGAGGACGATTTCGAAGGCCTGGGCGGGGACGAGGTAGTTCAGCGGGACGCCCAGGAGGGAGACGGCGGCGGTGATGGCGATGCCGCCGTAGGGCACGCCTGCTTTGTTCATGCGGGAGGCGAATTTCGGGGCGGAGCCGTTGACGGACATGGAGCGCAGGATCCGGCCGGTGGAGTAGAGCCCGGCGTTCAGGGAGGACAGGGCGGCGGTGAGGACCACGAGGTTCATGATGACGTCCACGCCCTGGATGCCGATGGAGCCGAAGAACGTCACGAAGGGGCTGACGCCTTTTTCGTAGGAGGTGTAGGGCAGGAGCAGGGCCAGGAGGATCACGGAGCCGACGTAGAACACGGCGATGCGGAAGACCACGGAGTTGATGGCCTTGGGCATGATTTTTTCGGGGTTTTCGGTTTCGCCGGCGGCGGTGCCGACCAGTTCGATGGAGGCGTAGGCGAACAGGACGCCCTGCATGAGGATGATCATGGGCAGCAGGCCGTTGGGGAAGATCCCGCCGTTATCCGAGAGCAGGCTCAGGCCGACTTGCTGGCCGTCCACGGGGGTGCCGAAGATGACGAAGTAAGTGCCGACGATGAGGAAGATGACCAGGGCGGCGACTTTGATCAGGGCGAACCAGAATTCCATTTCGCCGAAGACCTTGACTGAGACCAGGTTCAGGGCCAGGACGACGATGAGGGCGGTCAGGGCCCAGGCCCACTGCGGGACGTCGGCCATCCAGGGGATGTAGTTGCCGAAGAAGTGCATGTACAGGGCGGCGGCGGTGATGTCCACGATGGTGGTGGTGGCCCAGTTGATCCAGTAGAACCAGCCGGACACGAACGCGGCTTTTTCGCCGAAGAATTCCCTCGCGTAGGACACGAACGAGCCCGAGGAGGGCCGGTGCAGGACCAGTTCGCCCAGGGCGCGCAGGATCAGGAACGCGAAGAACCCGCACACGGCGTAGGCGATGACCAGGGACGGGCCCGCCGCGTTCAGCCGGCCGCCGGCACCCAGGAACAGGCCGGTACCGATCGCACCGCCGATCGCGATCATCTGGATCTGCCGCGGCTTCAAATTCTTGTGATAGCCCTTATCCTCCGCGTGAAGGGAGCTCTCGGAGGCATGCGCATGCCCACCGTCTATCTCGTGTACTGCAACCTCGTCATTGGGGTTGTTGGACATGGGTGATCCTTTCGATCTGGGGAGATCTAACTGGGGTGGGGGAAATTTTTTGTTTGGGGATTCTCTGGCGGCGGTCTTAGAAGACCGACCAGCCGGTGCGGTCGGAAAGATCGGCAAGGGCAGCAGTCCCGGCAAGGGAATTGCCCTTGGCATCCAGCCTGGGGCTCCAGACGCAGATAGCGCATTCACCCGGAACGATGACCAGGATGCCACCGCCCACACCGCTCTTACCGGGAAGGCCCACCCGGTACGCGAACTCTCCGGCGGCGTCGTACATGCCGCAGGTCAGCATGATGGAGCCGATGCGTTTGGCATCGCTGGCGGACAGGACACGTCCGAGGGTTCCCTGGCCCTCCCGGGCCAGGAAGAGCCCGGCCTTGGCGAGTTCGACGCAGGTCATCATGATGGAGCATTGGCGGACGTAATTTTCCACCACGGATTCCGCCGACTGCCTCAGGTTGCCGAAATCCTTCAGGAAGTGCGCAAGTGCCAGGTTTCGACTGCTGCTGGACAGCTCACCGGACGCTGCCGCCTCATCGATGTACGGCCCGCTGCTGCCGGCCTCTGTGGTGAGGAACCGCAAAAGCTGCGTGGCGGCGTCGGACGTTGCTTCCATGAGGTGGTCCGTGACCACCAGTGCGCCGGCGTTGATGAAGGGGTTGCGCGGGATTCCGTGTTCCACCTCCAGTTGGACCAGCGAGTTGAACGCGGTACCGGAGGGCTCACGCAGGACGCGGGTCCACAGGGTTCCGCTCGTGTCGCCCCGGAGTGCCATGGCCAGCGTAAACACTTTGGAGATGCTCTGGATGGAGAAGGGGACCCCAGCGTCACCGGAGCTGAAGAGCTGGCCGGACGTGGTGGCAACGGCTATTCCGAAGGTGTCGAAAGGAACGTCGGCCAGGAACGGAATGTTTGCCGGGACGGAACCGGTCTCCCGCCCCGGGCGGTGGCTTTGGACGAGGTCGTCCAGAAGGGGGCCTAGTGGCGGCGCCTCAAGTGCTGTAGTCATTTCCTGCCTGATTGTTGTGAGGATATTCCGGCCCATTCCTGGATATGGAGCAAGGCCACCAGCGAGTCCCGGGGGTTTCCGAAGTCCAGGCCGGTCACCCTGGAGGCCTTGCTGATCCGGTAGTAGACGGTGTTCTTGTGCAGTTTCATCCGTTGGGCGCATTCGGCAACGTCAAGCGAGGCTTCAAAGTACGTCCGCAGGGTTTCGGCCAGTTCAGGGTCGTCCCGAAGCAGCGCCGAGAGGGTGCGGTGGCGGAAGGTCGAGGACGCAAAATTCTGCACTGCCTCCTGGAAAAGGATCTCAGCCTCAAAGTCGTCCACTGTGGCCACGGATGTTTGGGTTGCCCCGCTGACGCACCTCAACAGCGCCTCGGCGATGCGGGTGATGGAGTGGATGGACAACAGGTCAGGGACCACGGGACCCACCGCCGCAAACGGGGTGATGCCCAGGTGCTTGCGTGCATCGCGCACGATCGACTCGGCCAGTGCCCGGAGTCCCGGTTCGGCTGCTGCGGACTGCAGGCCTGGAACAATTACGGCGGTATCGCCTTTGAACTGACCCACAATTGCCGAGGCTTTGTAGGCGGCTGCGTGGATGGACGCGAGGTTGGCAAGCTCGCCGTGCTTCAGGGCGGCGTCGTCGGCCTGGGCTTCCGCATCGGATATCCCAATCAGGATCAGCGCCGCCGGGCGTTCTGCGGGGATCTTCTCGCTGTGCGCACTGGCTGCTGCCTCCGCCGGGCCGGAAAGTATCCGCGCAATCCGGTCTTCGCGCATGTGCACCGACTGTTGGTTGCGGTAGCGGATCAGCTCAGTTGAGGTCCGGGCGGCTGAACCTTTCAGCACATGGTCAACATCGGGGCCGAAACCGTCGCCGGTCTCCTGCAGCCAGATGTAGCCCATGATCCGGTCCCCGGCGAAGAGCGTGATGGCCACCCGTTCCCGCAGCCCGTCCTGGGGCCTTGCCGGTACGCGCACCGGGAGCCGTGTTCCGTGCAGTTCACGGTAGGCGCCCAGGTCCTTCAACAACAGTTCGTATTTCCGGGGCCCCCGGCGGGCCAGGATGGAGGCTTTGCGAAGCTCGTCGATGTCGTTCGAGACGGTGGAGTACGCCAAGACTTTGTTGGCCGCGTCCTCGATGACCACGTGGCTCGAGGTGAGCCTGGCCGTGGTCTGGGCGATGGCAAAGAGGTCTTCTTCCAGGAGTGTCAGGACTTCGCTCTGGTAGCTGCGCGGCTGGATTCTGTCCTTGGCGATGGAGAGCAGACGGTCCCAGTCGGCAGCCGGGTTCACCAGGAGCAGGCCGGTGCCTGCGTCGCGCAGCAGCTCCTCAGCCTCGGCGAGCTCTTCGCGCGTTCCCTTGACGGCGACCACCGGCGGCGGGTTCTGCAGGAGACGCCGCAACGCGGGCAAAGCCGACCGCCCCCGGACCCCAATCAAGAGGACAAACGCGCCGACGCCGTCGGGCATTTCATCCTCAGCGTCAGCGATCAGGAAACGTTCGATGGGAGAACCGTTCAACGGGCGGAGGATAAGGCTCGCGAACCCCAGCGGGAGATCCGAAAGGATGTGGTCCACCGTAACCGCGGTCATGGGTTCCTTCTGCGTCGATCGGCCACCGGACGGCTCTGTCCGGTCAGCCCATGGTATCCAGCCATGATCCCGCAGAATTTGTGAGGCTACCCCAATTCGGTGGCCCTTTTTCGGACCCTTGTCCAAGCCGGGAAGCCTGCTCTTCCCTTATGCCGGCCGACGGGCCTGGCTGGCGGCGCCGCTGGGAGCTTCAGCGCGTGGACCGGAGCTCAGCGCCAGAAGTCCGCCAGCTGCCCGGCAAGGGCCTCACCTTGCTGGTAACCGGCTTGGGCAGCGGGCGGACGGAGCGAGGGATTCATCGCATTCGCGCCGAACATGTGCTCATCTTTGCTGTCCGGGAAGATCGTCTCGACCCTGCTGCCATGCGCCCGTAACTCGGCGACCTGGGCTGCGAGGTGCAGGTCCCAGTGCTTGGGGACCAGTGATTTTCCGCCGAAAGGTGAGAGCACCAGCACCCTTTGGTATCCGGCTGCCAGATCGGCATTTTCTGCGTTGGACCGGTAGCCGCCGTCGATGTAGGGGATATCTCCGATCCTGTAGGGAAGGCCACTGGAACAGCTGGCGGCGATGGCGTCCACCAGGTCGATTCCGCTGTGGCGGTCGAAGACCGCCGGTTCGCCGGTCTTGGCATTGACAGCGGTGATGAGCACCCTTCGTTGCGGCCACCCCTGACTGTCCAGCCGCGCGGCGACGATGCTGCGCCACTGTGCTTGCCAGGAACCGTCCGACGCCGCCTCCATGCCCAGTGCTGCCGCACCCATCTTCCGGCGCATGTCCGCCGCATTCTCAGAGGAGGCGATGATGTTGTTGATCCTCTCCAGGTGGTCGGTCACAGGCCTGGTGGCAACGCGTTCCGGGACGGATCCAGCCGGAACAGGCCGCTTTTGGGGCGCAGCGGCAAGGATTGCGGCAAAGAGCTCGGACGGCGACGCACCAGCTATCTGGGCTGCGGCCGTGGAGCCGGCTGAAGTTCCAATAGTCAGATCGGCTGTGGTGACGTCCAGCCCGCTATCGAACAGGCCGGCCATGACGCCGATCAGCCAGGCGTTGCCTGTCGATCCGCCGCCGCCAAGGACGAGGGCCCGACTCGTTGAGTGTGCCCATTTTGTGGGGTCAGGCTGCTGCCGATCCTGGTCGGCATTCGACGGGCCAGAAGCCGGCATCGGGGCGGAGTGCAGAGGGGAAGAAGATGTTGTGTTCATGGGAGTCGCCTTTCGCGAATTGCCTGTGGTGGCGCTCCCGGCGGCGACTATCTGTGTCGCGCGATCGTGGAATCCAAGGGAGCGCCCAATGCGGATACTGCGTTCATGGGACTCACCTCCTGTCGATAGATCACGATCACGGGAAAACTACCACGCCAGCCCGTGCTGCACAACGGCATCCTACCGCTGGCTGCCCTGCGCCGGCGGCTCCACGACTTCGGGTTATAGGACAAAACGTGTGTAGGGGAGGGGCTTGCTTCCGACTGATCGCGGGGAAATTCCGTGGTGGCTAAGCTTTTGAAATTTAGCGTGGCTGGGGTGCTTGGGAGTTGTAGCTTTCGACCCTTGTGGGCTGTCCATCCAACGCCCCATCAGGCTTTACCGCTTTCCCTACAACGCTTCATCAGCTCTTGCCGCTTTAGCCCATCGCTCCACTTCTGATGAAGTCCGACGGCGGTGCTGCCGCGGCCGCGTGCGCTCCACAACTCAGATGGCCCACGTGTATTGGAACGAACAGCAGAAAGGCCCTGCTTCCCTTTGTTTCAAGGGAAGCAGGGCCTTTCTTATTGGCGGTGACGGTGGGATTTGAACCCACGTTGGCTTTTACACCAAACAACATTTCGAGTGTTGCACCTTCGGCCGCTCGGACACGTCACCAACCTCAATAGGGTACCGGAGCGAGGCGCCCAACCCCAAAACGGGCTGACGGAGGAGGCCCTTTGCCCCGCTTTCCGTCTTGCTCGTCCGCCCTTCCTGGTGCCTGACCCCGGCGAAGCACGGGCACGCAGCGCGGGCAGGCGATGTCTAGCAGGCGAGTTGGGGAGGAGCTTCAAAACGTTCGGAAGGAGCCTCAAGAAAGTTTTAAGGATTTTGTGGGGGACTGCCTCAACGGGCGCCGTTTTGTCAGACCCTCTCGCGAGGATGGAGGTATGGGAACGGACCGGGCGGTGGTGCAGGTGGAGGAAGTCGCTGGTGCGCCCGCTGCGTGTTCGGAGGCGCCCGGTTTTGTCATACCCCCGCACGATGATGGAGGCATGGAAACGAACCCGGTGGTGGAGGCGGAGGCGGCGGTTGATGCTTCGGTCGCTGCGTTTATGGCTGTGCTGACCGGCCAGGACAGTCCCGGGTCTTGCCCGGACTCTTCCGGTCCTGTTTCCTGTGGCGCCGGCGGATCCGATGATGATCCGTTGCAGCGGTTGGTGGATGGGGCGTTGGATGTTTTGGCTGCGGTGGGGCGGTCGGAGGCGAAGATGGCGGCGGTGAAAGCGCTGGCCGTGGCGGTGGTCGCTGACGGGACGAAGGCGTTGAATGGTCCGGCTTCGTCTCCTTACGAGGCGTCGGCGCAGGAGCGGAGCCTGGTGGCTGAGGTCGGGTGTGCGCTGGCGATCGGCGACCGGGCCGCTGGCGCCCTGCTGGCAGAGTCCCACGCGTTGACCACGTCATTGCCCAGGGCGTTGGCGGCGTTGCAGGCCGGGACGATGTCTTGGGCGCACGCCCGGACCATGGTGGAGCAGACCTCCTGCCTCGACCCTGCCGCGGCGGCGGCGTTGGAGGCCCATTTCCTGGACCCGGATGCCCCGGGCGCGGCCCGCGGGTGCCCGGTCGGGGAAATGCCGGCCTACCGGTTCAAGGCCAGGGCCAGGACCTGGCGGGAACGCCACCACCCCGAAAGCCTGGAAAAACGCCACGCCAAGGGTGTGGCGGACCGGAGGGTGGAGTACTGGCCGGACCATGACGGGATGGCCTGGGTCGCTGCGCTCCTGCCCGCAGACCGGGCCTCGGCAATCTGCAACAGGCTCACGGCCATCGCCCGCGGAAAGCAAGGCCCGAACGAGCCCCGCACCCTGCCCGAGATCAAAGCCGACACCTTCACCGAAGCACTCCTGAACACCGGCACCACAGTTGGCAGTGTTGCTGACAGTACCGGCGGCCACACCAGTGCCGGGAACGACGAGACGGACAGTGCAGGCGCTGAACTCAAGCCCGGGAACAACCTGGCCGGCGCGCCCGGTGGCGATGAATTTGCCGGTGATGGAGGCGGTGCAGGAACAGCGCCGGGCCCGTTGTCGGGGATCCGGGCACAAGTGCTGGTCACCGTGCCGGTCTTCTCCCTCATGGGCTCAACTGATGAGCCAGCAATGCTGGACGGGCACGGGCCCATCCCGCCCTCAATGGCACGCAGGCTCGTCGCCGATGGCGCGGCCTCGTTCTACCGGGTTCTGGTGGATCCGCGGGATGGGGCGCCGCTGGAGATTGGCCGCACCAGCTACCGGGTGAGCAAGGCGATGCGGAACTGGCTTCGGTTGCGGGACGGCAAATGCCCGTTCCCCGGCTGCAACAACAACTCGCTCGACAACGAGGCTGACCATATCCTGGCCTGGCATCAGGGCGGCAGCACCGGGATCAGCAACCTGGGACAGCCCTGCCCGAAGCACCACAAGCTGCGCCACACCAGCGGCTGGAAACCCACCCCGGCCAGCAAAACCGAACCACCCGGCTGGACCTCACCCACCGGCAGGCACTACAAAAGCGAACACCAGGACTGGGAACCACCCCACTGGCCAGACTCCGCCGTGCCGGAAAGCATCCGCGCCTTTGACGACCTCCTGGACCTGTGGGAGCCGCCCGATGACCCGTCAGATCTGTGCCCACCATCCGGCGACCCCTTGGAGAAATGGCCACCGCCGGACTACTCAGCTGCCGCTGAATCTTGGCGAAACGAGATTCCCGAAGAGACGTTTGCGGACTGGTTCCTATCGGCAGACACCACCAAAGACCCGATCCCGGAAGACCTCTTCCCGGAGACAGTCCGGGAGTCAAGTGCGGGCGTCACGTGAACCGTCGTGGAGGGCTTCGTAATGCTTGAAGCTGTGGACATTGAGTGCCATCGAATGTGACCGGAGCGAGTGTGTACGGAACCAAAGGTCGTGCGAATCGAGCGAGCCTTGGAACTCTGCGCGTGCGGCTCGGCTGCCTCAACTTTCCCCAACGCACCAAGGCCGCTAGATTCATCAGCAAGATGACTAATTCACGCGCGCCAAGACATGCAACGGCTTACTGGACGACGGCCCGGGAGCACGGTGAGCTCCGGCCCGAGGAGTTGCCGGCACCCGGAGCAGGTGAGGCCCTGGTCCGTACCTTGTACTCGGGAATCAGCAAAGGCACCGAGATGGTGGTCCACCACGGCTCGGTCCCGCCCCGGGTCGCAGAAAAGATGCGCGCCCCGCATCAGGAGGGGCACTTCCCCGGTCCTGTGAAGTTCGGCTACCTGTCCGTAGGCGTGGTGGAGGAAGGGCCGGCGGAGTGGATCGGCCAGCGCGTGTTCTGCCTGAACCCGCATCAGGACCTGTACGTAGTGGAGTTGGCTGCGCTCACCAAAATTCCGGATGACGTACCGTCCCCGCGCGCGGTCCTCACCGGAACAGTGGAAACAGCTGTTAATGCCCTGTGGGAGGCCGGTCCGCGCCTGGGTGACCGCGTCGCCGTCGTCGGTGCAGGCCTGGTGGGCGGCATGGTTGCTGCCCTGCTGCGGAGCTTTCCATTGCAGCGCCTGCAACTCGTGGACCTGGATCCGGGGCGGAAGCAGCTTGCAGACACCGTGGGTGTGGAGTTCGTCCACCCGGACGATGCCCTTGCCGATTGCGACATCGTTTTTCACTGTTCCGCTTCCCAAGAAGGGCTGGAGCGCAGCCTGCAGCTGGTGGGTGATGAAGGCGACGTCATCGAGATGTCCTGGTACGCCAACCGCGAGGTCACCCTCCCGCTGGGAGAAGACTTCCACGCCCGCCGGCTGTCCATCAGGGCCAGCCAGGTAGGAGCAGTGGCGCGGGCGCGGCGGCATCGCAGAACGAACGCCGACCGCCTGGACCTGGCAGTATCACTCCTCGCGGATCCGGTGTTCGATGCCTTCCTGACCGGCTCTTCACCGTTCTCCGAACTGCCCGGCGTGGTGCAGGAACTGGCAGACGGCACGCTGGACGCACTGTGCCACGTCATCGAGTACCCCCAGGACGAAAAATACCGGGAAGCCCACCCCGAAAACCCCATCCGCGAAGCATCCGCCGAAGACCAGAGGTAGCCCATGTTCAGCCTGACCGTCCGCCGCCATTTTATGATCGCCCACAGCCTTCCCCGGGAGGCTTTTGGTCCTGCCCAGTCCCTCCATGGGGCAACGTTTGTCGCGGAGGTGGCTTTCCGGCGTCGTACTCTCAACGAAAACGCCATCGTCCTGGACATCGGCGCCGCAGGCACCATCATCGAGGAGGTGCTGGCGGGGCTGAACTACCGGAACCTGGACGAGCACCCTGACTTCGAAGGCAAGCTCAGCACCACCGAGGCCCTGGCGGAATACATCGCGCACTCCGTGGCGGAAAAGCTGAAGGAAGACGACGACGGCGGCCAGCTCGCCGGAATCGACGTCACCTTGCGGGAGAACCCTGACGCATGGGCAACATACTCCCTGGACCTTCGCGCCGCCTGAACCCATGCACCTCCTTCGGCTGCTCGTGCCCGCCAACATCCGCCATAACTCGGGCGGCAACGTCTACAACGCCCGGCTGGTAGCGAGCATGCGGGCTTTGGGTGCCGAAGTGGAAGTGCTCCCGGTGGAAGGCTCCTGGCCGGAGTCCACTGCAAAGGAACAACGGCGGCTGGACACCATGCTCGGCGCAGGGGAACCTGGCGAGGTGCCCGGGGCAGCCGTGGCAATTGTCGACGGACTGATCGCCATGGGTGCACCTGATTCGCTGGAGTCTGCCGCCAAAGCCGGACGGGAAACCTGGGTACTGGTGCATATGCCGGCGCCGGCAAACTACGATCTCGAGGCCCGGTCGCTTCGCGCGGCTTCGGGAGTCATCTGCACCAGCAGTTGGGCCGCGGACATCCTCGAAAAGCGCCACCACCTGCGGGGACTCCGCGTCGCCCTGCCCGGGACTGACAGCGCGCCGTTGGCGGAAGGCTCGGTTCCGCCGCACATCATTACCGTGGCCGCGCTGTTGCCGAACAAGGACCAGGTGCTGGTGGTCGAAGCCCTGGCCCAAATTAGGGAGCTCGAATGGACCGCATCACTGGTGGGTTCGGTCGAGGCAGACCCGGACTACGCAGGACGTGTGCGTGCAGCCGTCGCCGCTCATGGGCTGGAGAGCCGGGTGCGGATGACCGGTGAACGGAAGGGCCCGGCACTCGAAGCCGAATGGAACCGCGCAGACCTCAGCGTCCTGGTTTCAAAAGCTGAGGCGTTCGGCATGGTGGTCACGGAGTCACTGGCACACGGAATCCCCGCGGTGGTACGGGCAGGAACCGGCGCTGTGGAGGCTCTGAGCTTTGCCGCGCCTGGCGAAGGGAAAAACGGACGGCTGCCGGGAACGGCTGTGCGCATTCCGGGCACTGATGCTCCCGACAATCCGGCCCTCCTGGCGGGAGTGCTGCGGGACTGGCTGCAGGACGGCGGCACCAGGGAAGCGTGGCGGGCGGCAGCCCTGGAGACAAGGGACAGGCTGCCCGGATGGAAGCGGCCGGCCCGGCTTGTGCTGGAGGCAGTCACCACCATGGCAGGCTCAGAAACAAGGGACACAGAGCCCTAGGTGCCACCGATGCAGCGGGAACATCCGATCGCTCACAGCTGTTAAATCAGGTGGAGAAACCATCGTGAACACGGCAAATTACACAGCATTGATCATTCCGGCGAACAGTACGGACCCCCTGCGGCTGGAGCGCCTGGAAGACCTTCCGCGCGACCTGGAACAGCTGGTTGGCGGGCCCGCGGAGGGCATCATCCGGGGAGACTGGCACGTCTACGTGAACGCGGAGGGTCACGCTTCGGGCCTGCTTCCCAACCTCCGCGCAACCCAGCTGCTGAGCGAGTGCGGTGCGGACGGCCACCTTGTACGCGGAACAGCCGTATTTCTGGGTCGGGGCAGGCACTGGGAGGAAGCGGACGTTCCGGAGCACCTGGTCCGGCTGGCGGAGCAGCACTTCGGCTTCGCCCGGGCGGCCTGAAAAATCGGGGCTTGAAACCAAGCACCCTAAATCCGCGTACGGTGCTCCAGGAAAAAGTCCCGCAGCAGCCCGCCGCATTCGGCCTCGCGCACCCCCGCGTACACCTCAACCCAGTGATTGAGCCGGCGCTCGCGGAGGACGTCAAACACCGAACCAGCGGCGCCTGCCTTCTCGTCCCACGCCCCAAAAACCACGCGGGGGATCCGGGCCAGGACAATCGCGCCGGCGCACATGGCGCACGGTTCCAGCGTCACCACCAGGGTGCAGTCCGCCAGCCGCCAGCCGTCGCCGCTCCCGCCGTCGGCCATGGACAGCTCCCGCAACCGTGCAGCGGCCTCCCGGATGGCCACCACCTCTGCGTGGGCGGTGGGGTCTCCCAGCTCCTCCCGCTGGTTCCGTCCAGAACCCAGCACAGCGCCGTCGGGCCCTATCACCACGGCGCCGATCGGCACATCCTCAGTCACCAGGGCACGGCGGGCCTCCGCCAGGGCAAAACCCATCCACACATCGTGATTCTTCTCTGCGGAGACCATGGCTCAATGATAGTTTCAAAGGATATCCGGAGCCCGTGACGTACATCCGCCGGGAGGCATAATGAGCACCGTCCGAGACCGTGTGGACATGTGGATCAAGCCGTATGCGGCACTGTGGCTGACCCTGATCATTGGCGGGGCCCTGGTGCTCACACTGGCCCTGCTCGGTGCCGAGGTCTATGCGAATGTGGTGGATGACGAAGGTTTGGCCAGCCTGGATATTCCTGCCCTGGAATACTCGCAAACCCTGCGGAACCCGGAACTCGATGCCTTCGCCACCGGCTTCACCAACGTGGGCGGCGGAATCGGAATGCCCATCCTCGCCAGTATCCTCACGGCGTGGCTGACCTTCCTGAGCCGGACCTGGCGACCCATCGTCCTGGTGGGCGGGGCAGCGCTCGTCTCCACCACCGCCACCACGTTCGGCAAGCGCCTGGTAGGCAGGACCCGCCCGGACCATTCGGAAGCAGTTCCGCCTTACGAGTCAACGCCGTCCTTCCCCAGCGGCCACACGTTGAATACCACTGTGGTGATCGGGGTGCTGGTCTACATCATGTGCCTGCAGTTCCAGATCCTCTGGGCCAGGATTACAGCCATCACCGCCGGAGTGATCTTCATCATCGCCATGGGCCTGAGCCGCGTCTTTTTGGGGCATCACTGGCTCACGGACGTGATGGCCGGGTGGTCCCTGGGGCTCGCCTGGGTGTGCATGGTGATCCTTGCCCACCGGCTGTTCCATCTGATCCGGAAGCGCGAGCATGCCGGGCCTGCCCCCACGTTCGAGCATCCGGTCATCCGCGAAGACCATACCGGCGAGGAGCAGCAGGGCGCCGGCACTGCGGCAACGCACGACGGCGGCACTCCAGGAAGGAGCGACGGCGGCCCCCCGCAGACAGGCGCAGGGGGCTAACGCCAGGGAATCTGTCCAACTACCGGGTGGTAGTTTTGACCCATGCGCACTCTCGTTGTGGACCACCCCCTGGTCGCCCATAAGCTCACCGTCCTGCGGGACAAAAACACTCCGTCCCCGGTCTTCCGGCAGCTGACGGAGGAGTTGGTGACGCTGCTCGCCTACGAGGCCACCCGTGAGGTCCGCACCGAACCGGTCACCATCGAAACGCCGGTCAGCACCACCGTGGGAACCGCGTTCACCAAGCCCACCCCGCTGGTGGTGCCTATCCTGCGCGCCGGCTTGGGCATGCTCGAAGGCATGACCAAGCTTGTCCCCACTGCCGAGGTGGGCTTCCTGGGCATGGCCCGCGACGAGGAAACCCTGGACATCATTACCTACGCCGAACGCCTCCCGGAAGACCTCACGGACCGGCAGATCTTTGTCCTGGACCCCATGCTGGCCACCGGCGGGACCCTGCGCGAAGCCATCAAGTTCCTCTTCAAGCGCGGCGCCTCCGATGTGACCTGCATATGCCTGCTGGCCGCCCCGGAAGGCCTGGCCAAGCTGGAAGAGGAACTCTCGGGAGCGAACGTCACCATCGTCCTGGCCTCCATCGACGAAAAGCTCAACGAGAAGTCCTACATCGTTCCCGGGCTCGGGGATGCAGGCGACCGCCTGTACGGCATCGCAGGCTAGCCCACAACCCTTTTCCATTCCCCCTCGCGCCGCTAGCCTGTGCGGATGGACTGGAAACTGGAACTTGTGTTTGTCCCTGTATCGGACGTGGACCGCGCCAAGGATTTCTACGTCAACAAGGTGGGATTCAACCCGGACTTCGATGAGCGTCCCTCGGACTCCATCCGCTTTGTCCAGCTGACCCCCCGCGGCTCGGCCTGCTCGATCTGCATTGGGGAAGGGCTTACGGACGCGCCTCCCGGATCCGGGTCGAACCTCCAACTGGTGGTCAACGATATCCACGCGGCCCACAAGCACCTGAAGGACAACGGAGTGGACGTCAGCGACGTGGACGTGCAGGAATGGGGCCACTTCGTGTACTTTGCCGATCCCGACGGCAACAAGTGGGCGGTCCAGTACATCCCGGGCCGCGAAAGCTGACATCTACCGGCAGAATGGGGACCATGACTGCCGCCACCCCCGCCGGAACCTCCACCCGTGCCGGAACCCGGAACCTGACGTGCCGCGCCGTCCTCTTTGACATGGACGGCACCTTGGTCGATTCCACCGCCGTGGTAGAGCAGGTCTGGGGTGAATTCGCCGCGCGCTACGGGCTGGACCTGGAGGAGATTCTCCGCACCTCGCACGGCGTCCAGGCACGCGATACTGTCACCCGGTTTGCTCCTGCGGGTGCTGATGTGCCGGCACTGACTGCCGAACTCGGCGCGATGGAACGCGTCCGGACCGAAGGGATTGTGGCCCTGCCCGGCGCTGTCCGGTTGCTGGCAGCCCTGCCGGCGGACGCCGTAGCCCTGGTCACGTCTGCCGACGTCGTCCTGGCTGACATCCGAATGGAAGCAGCCGGCCTGCCCATGCCGGCTGTGGCAGTCACAGCTGAACTGGTGACCCGCGGCAAGCCCGATCCGGAGGGATACCTGAAGGCCGCCGCCAACCTTGGCGTGGAACCGGCGGACGCCGTGGTGTTCGAGGACGCTCCAGCGGGAATCGCCGCAGGGGTGGCCGCCGGGATCCGAACGGTGGCCGTGGGACCCAACACCGGCCCGCTGCCCGCAGGCGTCCTGCACGTAGCGGATTACAGTACTGTCACCGTTCAGACGAGTCAGGACGAGGCAGGCCGGACAGTCATTTCTTTCCGGCTTTAAGGTCGGCTACCACTTTGGCTATACGCCGCGACCGCGTTTCGGGCGTCTTGGCCTCGGCCAGCGGCTCCACGTACCGTCGCTGCGCGCTGTAGCTCAGTGTGGCGTAGAACTGCAGGGCCGCCGGTTCCGCCGCCATCGCAGCGGCAAGGTCCTCGGGGACTTCAACCACCCGGGGTTGGGTGTCGAGCTCGATGACTACGTCAACTGTGTCCCCAGCCGAAACGCCAACGAATTCGCGGTTGGCTGCGCTGAGCGAAATGAGGTTCTGCCCACCCATCACCGCGATGCTGCTGCGGTAGCTCCTGCCGTTGATGGTCACCACTACAGGCGGCCGTTTGCCCGCGTCCAAGGCCGCGAGGACCTCATCGGGAACTTCGATGCCGGTCTTGTTTCCGCTGCCTTGGATGGTGGTGGTGAACTTCATGGGTCACAGTATGCCGGGCCTTTTGCCACTCCCACGGATACGGCGCGCGCCATGGGGCACGGTTCGCCGGGTGCTCAGTACGAGTTGTGGGCTCAGTACCAGTTGTTGGAGAGGTGGAAATTCAACGCGCCGCACGGGGACTGGTAGCGCTCCTGGATGTAGTTCAGGCCCCAGTTGATCTGCGTGCGGTAGTTGGTCAGGTAGTCCGGGCCGGCGCTGGCCATCTTTTCAGCGGGCAGGGACTGGACGATGCCATACGCGCCGCTGCTGGCGTTCGTGGCAGTGGTGGTCCAGTCGGACTCCTTGTCCCACAGGGTCACCAAGCACTGCATCTGGTCCGGTGCCCAGCCGTAGCTGCCAAGCTGGCCGGCGGCGTAAGCCTGCGCACCGGCGGGGTCGTTGACCGCGACGGCGGCGGCAGGCTCAGGGGCGGAGGCCGGTTCAGGAGCGGGAGCAGGGGCCGGTGCCGGCTCCGGGGCGGGCGCGGCTGCGGGCACCGGTGCTGGCTCTACAGCGGGTGCCGGTGCAGGCTCTGCCGCCTGCGGGGCCACCGCGATCTCCTCCGCAGCGGGGGCAGGTGCCGGGTTGGCCCGGATTTCACTCTTCTCGATGCTGAGGTTGGACTGGGCCTCGGCCGCCTGGGTTTCGGTGGCGGCAACCCTGATGCTTGACTCGGTAGCCTGTCCGGCCGCCCCGACACCTACCAGCAGTGCAGCGGATGCCGCGAAGACAGCGGCGCGCTTGCCGATGAAGGGAAACTTGCCGGCTTTGCGTCCGGCGTGGGGTGCAGACCCGGATTTCGGGCGCGGTTTAACCAGGAATTTGGACATAATGAATCGCCTCTCACACCTGCGGAGTTAGCTGTCGGGTTCGGATGAGGGCATCCGGCCGCACGGAAAAATTCACGTGCGTGCTTAACCCCAAGGGCACTCATTGCCCGGGACGGTGGGTCCCCCGCCTCTGCCGTTGCTCAAGCGGAATCCGGGAAGCGGCAGAGCTTGGCGTCATCCGGATATGGGTTCCCGATCAGGAACCTCACCCAATCGACGGTACAGGAGTCCGACGCTTAAGTCACATTTTGGTAACAGAGATCACGACGGCGGCGCGTCGCTTTGCTACGAAAGCGAATGAAGGGGGAGGTGCAGGGCGAACTGGGTCCGCCCTGGCTGTGACGTCACCGTTACCCTGCCGCCGTGGGCCTCGACGATGGATTCCACGATGGACAGGCCCAGCCCGCTGGTGCCTTCGGCAACGGCGGCACCGGACTGGCCGGACGCGCCCTTCCGGGCCGCGTCTGCGCGGGCGAAGCGCGAGAAGACGTGGTCCACGAACTCTGCCGGGATCCCGCCGCCGTCGTCCGTTACCGTTACTACCGCCGCGCCTTCAGAGGACGTGCGCACCCCGGTTACCACAGTGGTTCCGGCGGGAGTGTGTTTGCGTGCGTTGGAGAGCAGGTTCATCAGGACCTGGCGCAGCTGAGAGGCGTCGCCGTTGACCACCACGGGCTCCTCGGGAAGCTCCAGCCGCCAGTTGTGGCCGGGGGCCATCACCTTTTCGTCGCTGACGCCCTCGATCACCAGCTGCGTGAGGTCCACCTCGCTGAGCTTGAGCGGCTGGCCCTCATCGAGCCGGGCCAGCAGCAGCAGGTCTTCCACCAGGGCGGTCATGCGCTCAGACTGGCTCTGCACGCGCGCCAGCGACTTTTCGCCGTCGGGGGTGAAGTTCTCGGTCATCCGCATTAGTTCCGTGTAGCCGCGGATGGCCGTGAGGGGAGTACGCAGCTCGTGCGAGGCATCAGCCACAAACTGCCGCACCTTGGTTTCGCTCTTCTGCCGCGCCTGCAGCGCGTTGGCCACGTTGTCCAGCATGAGGTTGAGCGCGTGGCCCACGCTGCCCACTTCCGTTCCCGGATTGGAGTTCGACGGCGGCACGCGCACCGCGAGTGCCACCTCGCCGGCGTCCAGCGGCAGCTGCGAAACGCGCGTGGCCACCTCTGACAGCTGCTCGAGCGGCTTCATGGTGCGCCGGATCAGCACTGTTCCTGCCAGCCCGATGAGCAGCAGGCCGCCCAGGGATACGAACACAAAGGTCCAGACGAGGGAAGCGAGCGTACTTTCCTTGCCAGCGAGGGGGAGCCCGGTCACCAACACGTCGCCGAAGTCCGTCTTCGCGGCTGTCAACCGGTAGTCGCCGTTGGAGAGGGTGCGGTCCACCGGCTGTGCATCTGTAGCCAAAGCCAGCAGGGCCTGCTTGTCCTCGGCGGACAGTGGCGAGCGGGTGGTGTCCGAGGCCAGGAACCCGGCGCTGTTGACTTGTCCGTTGAGGATGCGGGCGTTCAGGGTGCCCACGCTCTGGCCGCGGGCGTCGAGGGGATCCCGGCCTTTGAAGCCGCCCATGGGAGGGCGGCCCGGATCGTTCGACCGCTCCGCCGCCTGGCTGAGCTGGTCATCAAGCTGGCGGGTGAGGAACGCGTCCATGGAGGCGTAACTGACCATACCCACCGCGCCGCAAATGGAGATCAGCAGTGTCATGGCAAGGAGGATGAGGCGGGTGCGCAGGTGCCAGGTGTTCGGCTTCAGCCAGCTCCGCCGCTGGGACGCAGCCTGTTGCAAGGCCATGGCGCCTACTCCGCTGGCTTGATGACGTATCCGGCCCCGCGCACCGTGTGGATCATGGGCGGATGCACCGCATCCACCTTCTTGCGCAGGTAGGAGAT
Organism: Pseudarthrobacter sp. B4EP4b; assembly: GCF_006680095.1. Classification (NCBI taxonomy): domain Bacteria; kingdom Bacillati; phylum Actinomycetota; class Actinomycetes; order Micrococcales; family Micrococcaceae; genus Pseudarthrobacter; species Pseudarthrobacter sp. B4EP4b. The sequence continues at coordinate 65,305 of NZ_VHIJ01000029.1, forward strand.
GTAGAGCTCCACGATGTTGGCCTGGCCACCGAAGTCGTAATCCCAGACCCGGTCCAGGATCTGCGCCTTGCTGATGACCCGCTTGGGGTTTTCCATCAGGTAACGGAGCAATTCGAATTGGGTGGCCGTGAGCTGGAGTTCCTCGCCCGCCCGGCTCACCTCGCGGGTGTCGACGTTCAGGACGAGGTCGCCCACCACCAGCTCAGCCGTATCCATGGCGGCCACCCCGGAACGCTGGACCAGGCGGTGCAGCCGCAGGAGGACTTCCTCCATGCTGAACGGCTTGGTGACGTAATCGTCTCCGCCGGCTGCCAGGCCCACGATCCGGTCCTGCACTGCGTCCTTGGCCGTCAGGAACAGTGCCGGGACCTCGGGAGCGAAGGTGCGAATCCTTCCCAGCAGCTCAACGCCGTCGAATCCGGGCAGCATAACGTCCAGGACCAGGACGTCCGGGCGGAACTCCTTGGCAAGCTTCACTGCTTCCGGCCCGTCCGCTGCCACAGCAACGGACCAGCCGGCCATGCGCAGGCCCATGCTCATGAGTTCTGAGAGGCTCGGCTCGTCATCAACCACCAGCGCGCGGATGGGGGCTCCGTCGGGGTGGGAGAGCTGGGGAAGGTTGTTTGTCATGGAGTGCGGTGTGGCCATGGGACAACTCTCCGATCACTCGTTGAGCCGGGGCTTTGGGATTCCTGTGTCCCGGCTGTGAACCCCAGCCTAGCCACCTGGATGTGGAGGTGATGTTGCGGCAGGACAGTGAGTGGGGCGGGCAGAGACTTTGAGACTCTTCTAGAGAGGCATTCCTGGGTCTCCCCTGGAAAGATCGGACGAATTTTCTTCCTTGGGACGGCGCGCCGCTGGACAAGAACCGTCTCCGGCCTGCCGATTTTGGTATTCCACATGCACTTGAACAAAAGGTGGGAAACCGGACTCCGGTCCGAATTAAGTTCCCCAAAACGGCAGCTGGGGGACCGGGAGCTGGATAATGAATGACGTTCTGCCAGCACGCCAGAATCGTGATCTACACCACAAAGGCGGATTTTGTCTCATAATGCGGACTGATCGGTCCATTGTTACTTGCAAGTTAGCATTGTTACGCTGCACACTCTCATTGTGAACAAGAACTCAACAGCACCTGCAGCCGCAGACTATTGGCCCAGCACATCCGCTGCTGCCGACATGCGCTGTTGTCGAATGTACGCCTGACCTTCCCACCCCTCGAAGTTCTCCAGGCATTCGCCCCCCAGCCCAGCGTCGGGCGTCCCTCCCCAGTTTTCAGTGCGGGGAACCCAGCATTCGAGCCGTGATGACGGCCATTCACATTGAGGTAAGCATCCATGTCAGTTGCATCCGGATACGTCCACATTTCTGTCCGTAACGCCGCCAAGGCCGGCCAGCCCTCCGGCCTCCGCCCCGGCTTCGCCCCGCGCCCATCGCTCGCACCCTCAGCTCCCGGAAGCAGCTTCCCCGCCTCTGGCTACGCACCCCAGGGCTACAACCCCAACTCTTACGGCCAGCTCCGCGCAGTAACCCCGGCCGAGTCCGCGCCGGTGACCGCTCCCACGCCCGTCGTGGCCGGACCCAACACGGTCCGTCCGGTCGCCAACGACAATGTTGCCCGCGGCTTCGTCCTCTACATGGGCATCGACGAGGAAACCGCGGCCGCCGCAGGTACCTCCATCGCCAAGCTCGCCCAAGAGATCCGCGCCTACGCCCAGTCCCTGGTGTCCGGTGCCGAGAGCTACGCCGCGGTTGCAGTGGCCCCCGCCGGAACGCCCGGCTCAGCGCTCGACGTCGTCCGTTCCACCTTCGGTGACCCCACCGTCAACACCCGGCAGCGCACCGAAACCCCCCGGCCGCAGCAGCCGCAGGAACCGCGCCCCTCCGGCGTCCTGATCGACCTTGCCCGCCGCGAAGTACACCTCGACGGCGAATCCCTGAACCTGACCTTCAAAGAGTTCGAGCTCCTGAACTACCTCGTGGAGAACGGCACCCGCACCGTCGGGCGCGACGAGCTGCTTGAAGGACTGTGGCGCAACGCCGAAGAAGTGCCCAACGAGCGCACCATCGACGTCCACATCCGCCGCCTCCGCTCCAAGCTTGGCCGTCTCGCCAACACCGTGCGCACCGTCCGCGGCCAGGGCTACCGGTTCTACGAGCACCCCGAGGTTGTTGTCTGGGCCGCTCCGGAATACTCGATCTAGGACTCCTGTTCTCACGCCTTAAGGCGGCACGATCCCTCTGCGCCTGCGCTCGTCCCGCCCCACCGCCTCCCTCGCCTCGCAAGCTCGGCCAGGGAACCCGGGCGGCGTGGGCCCAGCGACAACGGCGCTTTCGGGATGTGCCGCCTTTGGCGTTCACCCAGACTCTCCGAGCATTAGGCCTCGGCGGCTGGTTTAAGGCTGGTCGTGTGTCACCACGAGCATGCTTTTGAGGGCCGATCTTGGCTGAGGCCTGATGCGGTGCGGATCTTGCTCGCCTTGGCTGCCGAATGCGTGCTTGGCGTGACGCTTGTTTGGATGGGCCGGGGCTGGTTTTGCTGGCTATAGGCTTGGGCCATGAGTGAGCACCATCTTCGACGCCTTGTGATTATGCGCCATGCAAAGGCGGACTGGCCGGGCGGGGTTGCTGACCACGAGCGCCCCCTGGAAGAACGGGGCCATCGTGAGGCACCGCTGGCCGGGCGCTGGCTGCTCAAGCACAACATCGTTCCCGACTTCATCCTGTGCTCCAGCGCCCTCCGCACCCGGCAAACCTGCACCTGGGTATGCTCCGAGCTGGGGGACAAGGCGCCCACGCCCAAACTTGAGGACGGGCTGTATGCGGCTTCTGCGCTCCGCATGCTCACCGTGGTCAATCATGTACCGGACACTGTCACCACACTGATGCTGATCGCGCACCTGCCTGGCGTGCAGGACCTTGCCATGCACCTGGCCTCACGCGACTCCGATCACGACGCCTACATGGACGCCGCCACAAGGTTCCCCACCAGCGCGCTCACCGTCCTCGAAACCGAGAAATCGTGGGCGGAGCTGGACGGCCAGGACGCGCGGATCACAAAATTCAAGGTGCCGCGGGCGCACTGAGGACGGTTACTTCTTCGGGGCAGGACGCCGCGGCGGCTGCGGCACAGATCCCTGCCGCGCCGCACTCTGACGACCAGCACTCTGACCGCCCGCGCCCAGCCGAGTGGAACCCTGCCGCGTGGAACTCTGCCGCGTGGCACTCTGCCTAGCGGCGCTTTGTCTCTGGGGCACCTGCCGGGCGGACGACGTCGGCTGCCGCACCGGGGTGCGTCCCGCGGAGGAGGTGCGTGGCGGCGCTGTTCCTGGCGCGCCCTGGCGCCGGGCAGGCGCCTGTCCGCGCGCACCGTTTGCGGGCCGGGACGAGGCCCGCGCGGAAGCAGCCCGCCCGGGCGGACGATGGCGTCCCGGCCACGCCGCGCCGAGGAAGAGTGCGGCAAGGGCCGTCACGAGCGAGAGGGCGGCCAGGAAGAAGTAGTTGTCGGGGTCGTCCGTGGGAAGCGGGGTACCAAAAATCGAAGATTCATCGGTGAACGCCAGCTCCCACGTGCTCAGGAAAGCTAGCGACCCCGCAAGAGCCAGGCTCGTGGACAGGCCGGCGATCGCCAGCATCACGTACCGCCGCCGCCGGAGGACCTCCATGATGCAGGCAAGGTAGGCCAGGGCCAGCATTCCAAGGAATGCCAGGAAAACAGGCTCGGCCAGCGTCATGCCTGTCAGGACCAGGAGCCCCGCAGCCACGAGGCCACAGATGACCGCAAACTTTCCGCTGTTCCCCATATGACGCATATGCACCATCATCCCCGAGGCGGGGTCTCCCTCAGCACGTAGCCGCGCATGATGGCCATGATTGCCGCAACGCTTTGGTCACGGGTCCGTTCCGGGTTGTACGTCTGCCGGTCCAGCCCCACCACAAAGCAGGCGCCAAAGATGGCTGTCTCCAGGCTGCCACGCGAGACTGATGGATCGACCGGGTAGACCCTGGCCACCCTTTCCACTGCCTCGCCGATGACCTGCAGGAGCTCAGCGCGCAGGAGGGTGAAGGTTCCCTGCCATTCGCTGGGCGTCCGCCAGTTCTCGCTGACCCACAGGCGGGCGAAGGAAGGGTATTCCGCCATGAAGTCCATGGCCTGGCCAATCATGGCTTCCATGGCCAGTAGCGGATCGCCAGCCGCTGTATCCGCCTCTTCCGGCGCGCCCAGCAGGCGGCCTTTGAGGATATCGACGCCGTGCCGCAGCAGCTGGGCGATGAGGTCCGATTTGCTGCCGAAGTTGTAGTAGACCGTTCCCTTGGAAACGCCTGCCGCTGCGGCAATTTCATCAACCGTCACACCCGCCGCCCCGCGCTCACCGATCAGTTCCATCGAGGCGTCGAAGAGCTTCTGCCGGGTGGCTGTGGTCCGGGCGGGACGCAGTTTTTTCGCAGCTCCCGGTTCGGCTTCCTCCCGGGCCGCCGACTCCGGCTGCATGGAAGTCATACCGCGATCTCCGGTTGGAGCGTCTTCAGTGTCCAGAACTTGCCCTTTCGGACTGCAAGCGTGGACATGGCCAGGCCCAATGCCGTGTAACCCAGCAGGCCCAGGACGGTGGGGAGGATCATCGACAGGTCGGCGCCATAGATCAAATGCCGCATCCCGGTCACCACGTAGCCCATGGGCAGGATCTCATGCACCACGTGCAGTGGCTGCGGAGTTGTCTGCCAGGGGAACGTGCCCCCCGAGGAAACCAGCTGCAGCACCAGCAGGATCAGGACCACCAGTTTTCCGGGGGAACCGAGCAGGGCCACGATTCCCTGGATGATGGCGCTGAAGGCCATGGCCGCCGCCAGCATAAAGAGCCACATCAGGACCGGGTGTGCGGCATGCAGGCCCAGTGCGAGGTTAACCACCAGGGTGAGGAGGGTGGCCTGCACAACGGAGACCGCGAAGAAGGGCAGCCAGCCGCCCAGGGCGATCTTCCACGACCCGGCATTGGAGGCCAGCGCCCGCTGGGTGAGCGGCCGCATGGCCTGGACCAGCATAAAGACGCCGATCCACAGGGCAAGGGTCAGGAAGAAGGGGGCCAGCCCGGCTCCGTAGGATCCTGCCTTCGCCTGCGACACGTTGCTGACGGCCACCGGATCCGCGATCACCCGGGACAGGTTGCTCTTCTGTTCATCGTCAGGGTTGGGAACCTGCCCCGCACCCTTGCCGATTTCGTCCGCCAGGGTCCTCGAGCCGTCAGCGGCTGTGCCCGCCCCCTGTTCGAGCTGTGCCGCGCCGTCGTCCACCTTGTGGGCGCCCTGGTCCAAGGCGGCGGCGCCGTCCACGGCCGCCTGCTCGCCGGTGGCCAGCGCTGCCGCCCCGGTGTGGAGCTGGTCGGCGCCCCCTGAGGCCTGCCCTATGGCTTCCTTCAATGCCGGGGTGGCTGCGGCAAGCTGGGCCGCGCCCACGCTGACGGCCTCGGAACCGTCCGCCAGTTGCTGGATCTGGGCAGCGTCCGTTTGGACCTTTGCCTTTGCGGCCGTTACCGGGTTCGAGGCAGCCACGGCGTCGAAATCGGCCAGGATGCTGTCCGCCTGGGCCTGGGTGAGTACGCCGGAGGCAATGAGTCTGTTGTTTGACTCCACCACGCGGGTGCGGAGGCCTTGGTCAGCTGCCTCCAGCTGCGCTGCGACGTCCTGGACCTTGGTATTCAGCTGCGCGTTTCCGGCGGCCACCTGCGCGGCACCGGCTGCCAGCGTCTGCGTGTCGCTGGGCAACGTTGCCGTCTTGTCCTTGAGGACGGACAACCCGCTGCTCAGCTGGCCTGCGCCGTCGGTCAGCTGGTTGGCTCCGTCGCGCAGCTTGAGCTGGCCCGCGTAGAGCTCGTCGGCCCCGCTGGCCAGGCCGGTGGTGCCCTCGTGCAGGGTGGCCGTTCCGTCCCGGAGGGCAGCGACTCCGTCGGCAACCTGGCCTGCGCCGTCTGCCGCTTTGACCATCTGGGTGTGGATGGTGCCAAAGCCGGTGAGCAGCTGGTTGGCGGTCTCTTCGCCAACGTCTGCGGCTACAGTGCTGTGCACGGACGTGGTCAGCTTGTCCACGATGGTGCTCAGCAGGTAGTTGTTGGCATCGTTGGTGGTGACGTTCAGCATGGCCTGGCTGGCGGAATCAAAGCTGCCGGGGGACACGAGGTGGGCGGAAAAGTCCTCCGGAATTTTCAGCGCGAAGGCGTACTTGCCGCTGCTGACTCCCGCATCGGCCTCCTGCCCGCTGGATACCGGGATCCAATGGAAAACATTGCCCTCCACGAGGCTGTCGGCCACCTTCGTGCCGGCCTGAAGTCCGGTGCCGTCGCTGGCGGTGGCGCCGGCGTCCTCCACCACCAGGGCCGCGTCGATCTGGTCCAGGTTGCCGTAAGGATCCCAGTTGGCGTAGAGGTATACGGCGCCATACAGCAGGGGAACCATGGTGAGGGCGAGGATGGTCAGCTTGGGCAGCAGCCCCCCGGTCATCCGCTTCAGTTCTGAGCGGGCCAGCCGCAGTACAGTCACTTGGCATCCTCGATCTCGAAATCAATGTCCCGGGCAGCCATGTGGTCCTCCGGCACTGCGTGGCTTGTGTTGTGGGGTTCTACGGGCGCCACGATTTCCTCCCGCAGCACTCCTGCATGGGTTTTCGCGTTGCCAATGCTGGCGAAAGAGCCGGACCACGACGGCGGCAGGGCGGCTACGGTGGCCACAACGGCCAGCGGCCTCCCGGCGTCGGACGCCAGCTGCTCAAGGCGGGGGAGCCAATTGGCGGTGTCTGCGGTGTGCCGGTCGGGGGAGTCGACCACCAGCAGGTCAGTGTGCGGGTTGGCCAGCGCCAGGGCCGCCAGGAGTTCCAGCCTGCGCAAGGGGTCCAGCTGCTCGATCCACAGGTCCGCGATGTCCTCGAAGCTGTTCACTTTGAGCCACGGGTTGCTGAGCAGGGCGCCCCGGTAGCGGCGGGGAATCAGTGCCAGGTCCTCGGTCACCAGGTCACGGACGCTGAGGTGGCGCTCGGGCTCATTGACGCCGGGGGCATCGACAAGAGCGCTGGCCATCCGCACACGCCTGGTTCCACCGTTTCCGTCCCAGCTGATGCTGCCGCCGGTGGGTTTCATCCGTCCGCTGAGTACCAGTGCCAGGGCGGTGCGCTGGTCCTGCCGTTCCCCGGAAACGAGGACCAGTTCGCCCCTTTGGACATGGAGCGATGTTTCCGGAAGCAGGGGGTCGCGGCGGCCGCGGACATGGAGCTGTTGAGCTGAGAGCAAGGAAAGCCTTTCACAGACGGTTGCTCCATCCAGTGTATCTAAACTGACCGGTCAGTTCAAATAACTCAAAGCCCGTACTTTTCCAGCAGGCGCAGCCAGACCTCGCTGACGGTGGGGTAGGAAGGAACGGCATGCCACAGCCGGTCCAGCGGCACCCCGCCCACCACCGCAATGGTTGCCGCGTGCAGGAGCTCCGCTACATCCGGCCCCGCGAAGGTGGCTCCGAGCAGGACCTTCCGGTCCTCGTCAATGACCAGCTGGGCCCAGCCCCCATAGTTTTCGGAATGCAGCGAGGATCCGGCCACCTGGATGGGAAGTTCCACCGAGGAAGCGTTGTAGCCGTCCTTCTGCGCAGCTTCCAGGGTGCGGCCCACGGCAGCGAGTTCGGGGTCGGTGAAGACAACGCCGGGTACGGCGTGCTCGTTGGCGGTCTGGGCGAAGCGGCTCCAGTCCGCGGCGGCGCCGGACAATTCCCCCTTGGCGCGAGCGGCGATGGCGTCTCCGGTGGCCCTGGCCTCGTACTTGCCCTGGTGGGTGTACAGGTTCTTGCCGGCAGCATCACCCACGGCATAGAGCCACGGTTCGGCTCCGGGAGCCCCGTCGACCAGTCCGGAATTATCAGTGGTGATCTTCAGGTGGCCGGCTTCGTCAGGCTCAAAGCCCACACTCTCCAGCCCCAGCCCTTCCAGGGCCGGATGGCGGCCCGTTGCCATCAGGACCTGGTCCGCTGCCACGCTGGAACCGTCGGCGAATTGGAGCCTGAAGGTGCCGTCGTCGTTCTCGCTGATGCTGTCTGTGGACGTGTTGAGCCGGATCTCCACGCCGTCCGCACGCAGCCCTGCTGCTACAAGGCTCGCAGCCTCCGCCGGGAAGTTCTTCAGCAGCCCGCTGCGCGCCACCAGCGTCACCGTGGAACCGAGCCGGGCAAAGGCCTGCGCCAGTTCTGTGCCCGCGACGCCGCCGCCGAGCACTACGAGGCGGTCCGGAACATCCTTGGCGGAGGTAGCTTCCCGGGTTCCCCAAACCTGCACGTCCTGAAGTCCCTTGATGGGGGGAGTGTTGGGTGCGGAGCCGGTGGCCAGCACCACCGCATGACGTGCCTGGAGTTCGTAGGAGTTGCCGTCCAGCCCCGCCACCTCTACTGATTTGGGCGCCGTGAGCCAGGCGTGGCCGCGGATGAGCTCAATGCCCGTATCGTCCAACCACTTCACCTGGCCTTCATCCTGCCAGTTGGACGTCATGTAGTCCCGGTATTTGAGGACGGCTGCAGCATCGAGTGTGCGGGTGACGGCTTCCTTGGCCCCCGGTAACGTCTGGGCCCCATGGAGCGCTGTGCCGGGACGGAGCAAGGCCTTTGACGGCATGCAGGCCCAGTATGAGCACTCGCCGCCCACCAGTTCCGCCTCCACTACCACCGCTGTGAGGCCGCCCTGGACCACCCGGTCCGCCACGTTTTCCCCCACGGCGCCGGCGCCGATCACCACAACATCGAACTCACGCAGTACTGCCTCGGGCATCATGGGGAAAGCCTACGCCGGGGATCCGACAATGCAGGCCGCGTGGAGGCAGCGTCAAGGCCGCGTGGAGGCAGCGGGGAGCGGCGGGGCAAAGCAAAAGGTCCGCACCGGCGAACCGGTGCGGACCTTTTATCTGTGCGCCCAAAGGGATTCGAACCCCTGACCTTCTGTTCCGTAGACAGACGCTCTATCCAGCTGAGCTATGGGCGCATCTCGTGTTCCTGGAGAAGAACCGCTCTCCCTGAACCTCGAATTACTTTACGCGAGGGTTGGCCGCGATGCCAAATCGGAGCGCGTGTAATCTCCACGACTAGACCGGTATAGGTGACCTTCGTCACTTAATTACTCCAAATCCGCCTCAAATTCCTTGAATTCGCGCGGAAGTGCTTTTCAAGAGCCCCAAAACGTCAGCATACGTCCAAAAAACTCCAGTGGTCCGGACCATAGCATTTAGCACACACCGATGAACCCGAGGAAGGGAACCGCAATGGGCGATCTGGCGCAGAAGCCGCTGCTTGATAACGCACCCACTACACATGCCGGTCTGCTGGCATGGGTCGAGGAGGTTGCTGAGCTTACGCAGCCGGACCGTATCTACTGGGTGGACGGCTCCGAAGAGGAGAACACCCGGCTCACCGATGAACTGGTGGCCGCCGGAACGCTGACCCGGCTCAACCAGGACCTCTTCCCCAACTCCTTTGCCGCCTTCTCCGATCCCGCGGACGTGGCGCGTGTGGAGGAACAAACCTTTATCTGCTCCGAGAAGGAGCACGATGCCGGCTTCACCAACAACTGGATGCCCCCGGCACAGATGAAGGAAAAGCTCCGTGGCCTGTTCGCCGGTTCCATGCGCGGCCGGACCATGTATGTCATTCCCTTCGTGATGGGCCACCTTGACGCGGAAGACCCCAAGTTCGGCGTGGAGATCACGGACAGCGCCTACGTTGTCGCCTCGATGCGGATCATGGCGCGCATCGGCACCGACGTCCTGAACCGCATCACCGAAACGAACGCATTCTTCGTTCCCGCCCTGCACTCCCTGGGCGCGCCGCTGGAAGCCGGCCAGGCCGACGTCCCGTGGCCCTGCAACCCGGACAAGTGGATTGTCCACTTCCCCGAAGAGCGGTCCATCTGGTCCTTCGGCTCGGGCTACGGCGGCAACGCCCTCCTGGGCAAGAAGTGCTACGCCCTGCGCATCGCTTCCGTCATGGCACGCGACGAGGGCTGGCTGGCCGAGCACATGCTCATCCTCAAGCTCACCTCGCCGGAACAGAAGACGTACTACGTCTCCGCTGCCTTCCCGTCCGCCTGCGGCAAGACCAACCTTGCCCTGCTCGACCCCACCATCAAGGGCTGGAAGGTCGAAACCCTGGGTGACGACATCACCTGGATGCGGTTCGGCAAGGAAGGCGAGCTCCGTGCCGTCAACCCCGAAGCGGGCCTCTTCGGCGTCGCTCCCGGAACCGGCTGGGGCACCAACCCCAACGCCATGCGTGCCATCGCCAAGGGCAACAGCATTTTCACCAATGTGGCACTGACCGACGACGGCGGTGTCTGGTGGGAGGGCATGACGGAGGAAGTGCCCGCGCACCTGACCGACTGGCAGGGCAACTCCTGGACGTCGGATTCGGACAAGCCCGCCGCGCACCCGAACTCCCGCTTCTGCACCCCGATCGACCAGATCGACATGCTGGCCGAGGAGTACCACAGCCCCAACGGCGTTGAGCTGTCCGCGATCCTGTTCGGCGGCCGCCGCAAGACCACCATCCCGCTGGTCACTGAGGCCCGCAGCTGGTCCAACGGCATCTTCATGGGTGCCACCCTGTCCTCGGAAACCACTGCCGCCGCAGCCGGTGCCGTGGGTGTGGTCCGCCGCGATCCGATGGCCATGCTGCCCTTCATCGGCTACGACGCAGGCGACTACCTGAACCACTGGGTCAACCTGTCCGCCAAGGCCAACCCCGAGCGGCTGCCCAAGATCTTCCTGGTCAACTGGTTCCGCCGGAACTCCGAGGGCGGCTTTGCCTGGCCCGGATTCGGCGACAACGCCCGCGTCCTGAAGTGGGCCATCGAGCGCCTCGAGGGCAAGGCTGACGCCGTGGAGACGCCCATCGGCTTCGTCCCTACCGGTGACTCCATCGACCTCGAAGGCCTGGACATGACCCCCGCCCAGGTGGAGGAAGCCGTCAAGGTGGACCCCATCGAATGGGCTGCCGAACTTGCCTCCATCGAGGAATGGTTCGCGAACTTCGGCAGCTCCCTGCCGGATGCCCTCCAGTCGGAGCTTACGAGCCTGAAGTCCCGTCTGGGCTGAACCTCTTAAGTACAACGGCGTCTTAAGATCGACGGCGGCCCCGCACCTTTCCAGCAAAGGTGCGGGGCCGCCGTCGTTCCCCGCTACCTC
>NZ_VHIJ01000029.1:76981-104301 GCF_006680095.1 Pseudarthrobacter sp. B4EP4b
CGGCGGCCCCGCACCTTTCCAGCAACGGTGGGGGGCCGCCGTCGTTCCCCGCTACCTCCCCAATCTCGCAAGCTCGATTGGGGCCCCTCGGTAGCGTGGGCCCAGCTAGGGAGGTTGTGGGGACTCAGCCGGCCAGCCAGATGTCCGGGCCGAACACCTCGTAGTGGATCTGCGTGGCGGGAATGCCGGCGTCGATGGCCTCGTTGCGGATGTTCTTCATAAAGGGCAGCGGGCCGCACAGGTACAGGGATGCGTTGGCCGGCAGGTCGACCTCACGCAGCGACATAAAGCCTTCCCGCGCGCCCGCCTGAGGCTGTTCCAGCCACAGCTGCAACTCGGCTCCGTCCAGGCGCTCGACGTCGTCCGTCATCTGGCTGCGCAGCGCCCAGTTCTCCAGCGAGCTTTCCGCATGGAGCACCAGTACCTGCCGGTCGGAGCCGGCCTCTGCCAGTGAGCGCAGGATCGAGGCGGTGGGGGTGCAGCCGATACCGGCGGAAGCGAGCACCACCGGACCTTCCCCGTCCTTGAGGGTGATTTCACCGTAGGGGTTGGAAATCTCCAGGATGTCGCCAACCTGTACGTTGTTGTGCAGTACTGGTGAGACTTCGCCGCCGTCGTCCAGTTTGGTGGTGAAGCTGCGGCTGGTGCCGGCCTCGCCGGACAAGGAGTACTGGCGCACCTGGCGGAGGCCTTCCGGCAGGACCACCTTGACGCTGATGTACTGGCCTGGAAGGGCCGGCGTCACCGGGGTTTCGTCTGCCGGTTCAAGAGTGAATGTCATGGACCCGGCACCAGCGGGAGTTTTCGCGGCCACCCGCCAGGGCATCCACATCTTGTCGTTGGCCTGGCCTGCGTACAGCGCCCTCTCAAGCTTGATCAATGCGTCTGCCATCAGCCAGTACACCTCCGTCCAGGCTTCTGCGATTTCGGGCGTGATGACGTCCGCCAGGTCGTCGGCGATGGCCGCGAACAGGTGCTCGTAGACCACTTGGTACTGCGGCTCCGTAATGCCCAGTGAAGCGTGCCTGTGGGCGATGCGGGACAGGACCGTTTCGGGGAGGGTTCCGGGGTTGTTGACGAGGTGCGTGGCGAAGGCCGCGATGCTGCCCGCCAGCGCCTGCTGCTGGTTGCCCGAGCGCTGGTTGGAGCGGCTGAAAACCCCATTCAGGAGTTCGGGGTGCGCGGCGAAGAGCCGCTGGTAGAACTTGGGCGTGATGGCGCCGATGCGGGAACCAACGAGCGGCAGCGTGGCCTCGATGACAGGGCGGGATTTGTCCGAGAGCATAGGAACTCCTGAGGTAGCGGCCGGGGCCTTCGTCCGGCCTTAGCGAATACCAGCATTCAAAATGCGTGTATTCATATCCCAAGTTCTACACCCTGTAGAAGTTGCAATCAAATCACTCGGGCGGGTCGCGACATATGGAAGATTCCGGGTCGCGGCAGCCTGTGGACCCGCGGCTTACAGCCCGGGCCGGAGGCCGATCATTTCGAAGACGGGGTCCATTTGCCGGGACACGGGAAGGTCCGCGATTACCACGTTGTCGAGTTCGCGGTAGAAGGCTTCGCGGGCCCGCGACAGGGCGGAGCGGAGCTTGCACTCATTGATCAGGGGGCAATCGCCGCCCGGAGCCACGCACTCGGCGGCATCCGTCCGGGTATCGAGTTGCCGGAGTATCTGTCCCACCGTTGCAATCCGTCCGGCATGGCTCAGCCGGGAACCGCCGGTCCGGCCCCGCTCCACCTCGATCAGCCCGAGGTTCCGAAGCTTTGCCATCGCCTTGCTGACGTGGTTATAGGGCGTCCCCACACTGTCGGCAACGTTTTGTGTGGTGAGCAGGGTGCCGCGGGGAGCGGCGGCCAGCACCATGAGGGCCCGCAGGCTCACGTCGGCAAAAGCGTTGATTTTCATGGGCCACGTCCCGGTCTAGTCCACCCAGATGGTGGGCTCGCTGGCGTCTGCCGCAAGTTCGCCGAACTCCCACGTCCGGTTCCCGGCATCGGGGGAGTACGGCAGCACGGCCGCGAAGACCTGGCCGTCGCGGTGCTCGGTGGCAACATGGATGGCGTCTGACTCTTCCTCCACCAGGAGGATGTCGCAGACTACCGCGGCAGCCCGGAAATCTTCCCGGTTCTGCCGCAGCAGCGCGGTGAGGTCGCTGATCATGCCGTCGGCGTCGAAGTCGCCGTCGGAACCCTCTTCAGCGTCCGCCGGCGAGACGGCAACCATGCGGACTTCGCCGTCGGTCTGCACCGTCAGGGCGAAGGGCAGGAAGCCCCCGTTGCGCTGGAGCTGCTCCTGGGCGGCGCTGATACCCGTACCCAAGAGGTTCTCAAGGTCCGTAGCAGTGCTTTCCGGGACGGAGTCGCGCCAGGATGCCTGCCCTCCGGTACCTGGTGCGGCCTCCAGTCCTTTGTCCTCGGCCATGCGGAGGCTAGGCCCGGACGATCGAGAGGACGTGGTCGCGGATCCGCTCCATGGTGGAGCGGCCCGTGGCCTCGACGTTGAGCCGGAGGAACGGTTCGGTATTGGACGGACGCAGGTTGAACCAGTAGCTGCCGTCGTTGGCCGTGAACGTGCTGCCGTCCATTGTGTCGATGGTGAGGTCTTCGCCCTCGAATGCGAGCCGTACCCGCTCCACGGCTGCCGCCTTGTCTTCGACTTCGGAGTTGATTTCACCGGATGAGACGTACGGTTCGTACTCGCGGCCCAGCTCGGACAACGGCCCGTCCTGCTCGCCGAGGGCTGCCAGGACGTGCATTGCGGCCAGCATGCCTGTGTCCGCGTTCCAGAAGTCACGGAAGTAGAAGTGGGCTGAGTGCTCTCCGCCGAACACCGCTCCTTCCTCTGCCATGACTGCCTTGATGAAGGAATGGCCGACGCGCGTGCGGACTGGCCGGCCGCCGTCGTGCTCCACCAGTTCCGCCACAGCGCGGGAGGTGAGGAGGTTGTGGATGATTGTGGGGGTTGTTTCGCCCAGGGCCTTGGCGCGGGCAATTTCGCGCCGGGCCACCATTCCCGTTATGGCCGACGGCGAGACGGGCTCACCCTTCTCGTCGATGACGAAGCAGCGGTCGGCGTCGCCGTCGAAGGCCAGGCCGATATCTGCGCCGTGACGCACCACTGCTGCCTGCAGGTCGCGGAGGTTCTCCGGCTCCAGCGGGTTGGCGGGGTGGTTGGGGAAGGAGCCGTCAAGCTCGAAGTACAGGGGAACGATGTCCAGGGGCAGCTTGGGGAGCAGGGCGTCGCCCAGGACTGCCGGGGTGGTCAGGCCGGCCATGCCGTTGCCTGCGTCCACCACTACTTTCAGGGGGCGTGAGCCGGACAGGTCCACCAGCTTGCGCAGGTACTCGGCATAGTCCTTGAGGACGTCGCGGACGCTGATCTGGCCGCGCTGTTCAACGGCGGGGATGGAGCCGGTGTTGAGGTACTGCTCGGCGAGCGCCTGGACGTCCTTGAGGCCGGTTTCGGAGGAGATGGGCACGGCGCCGGCTTTGGACATCTTGATGCCGTTGTAGCCGGCGGGGTTGTGGCTGGCTGTGAAGGTGGCACCGGCACGGTTGTAGAAACCGCAGGCGAAGTAGAGCTCATCGGTGGAGATCAGGTCCAGGAGTTCGACGTCGGCGCCGCGGGCTGCTGCACCATTGGCGAACGCCTTGCTGAACTCGGGGGACGAAGGGCGCATGTCGCCGCCCACCAGGATGGTCTGTCCCTGGAGCTGCAGGATGTCCACAAACGCGGCCCCCACGGCTTCGACGATTTCGGCCGTGATCGACTCGCCCACGATGCCGCGGACGTCGTACGCCTTGAAGGATGCCGAGAGGTCAAAAGTCGCTGTCTGTTCGCTAGTCACGGGCTTTATCTTACGTGGACGGTGGAGGTCCCTGTGGAGGGCCGGTCGAGCCGCTGTATGTGACGCTGGCTCCGGGAGGTGCCGCAGCCCCGTATTTCCACATAGCGCCCTTGCCCGGCGCCGGGTGTCAGGGGCGGCTGGGATACTGAATCAATGGTCGATAACCAGTACGCAACAGCAACTTCAGAGCCTGCCCCGGATTTTGACGGCTTGCCGGGCGCTGCACCGTCCGGCGCCCCCGTTTGTGCTTCCTCAACCTCCGGCGAAGCACTGGCGGTCCTCCGCGAGCTCGTGGGGCATCCGGAAGCTGCCTTCCATGAGGGACAGTTCGAGGCCATCGAGGCGCTGGTGGACGGCGGCCGGAGGGCTTTGGTGGTCCAACGCACCGGCTGGGGCAAATCGGCCGTCTACTTTGTGGCGTCCCTGCTGCTGCGCCGCCGCGGAGCCGGGCCCACGCTTATTGTCTCGCCGCTCCTGGCACTGATGCGGGACCAGGTGGCCGCCGCCGCCCGCGCCGGGGTGCGTGCCGTTGCCATCAACTCCGCCAACCAGCTGGAGTGGGACAGTGTTCGTGAACAGCTCGCCGCAGACCAGGTGGATGTCCTGCTGGTCTCCCCTGAACGGCTCACCAATCCCTCTTTCCGCGAAACCCAGCTGCCGGAGCTGATCCGCCGCACGGGCCTGCTGGTGATCGATGAAGCGCACTGCATTTCCGACTGGGGCCACGACTTCCGCCCTGACTACCGCCGCATCGCGGACCTGATCACCCAACTACCGGATTCCGTTCCGGTGCTGGCCACTACGGCCACGGCCAACTCACGGGTGGTCCATGACATCGAGGAGCAGCTGGGGGACGGGGTGCTCACCATCCGCGGTTCCCTGGGACGTGACTCCCTGCGGATGGGTGTCCTGTCTTTGCCGGACTCGAAGCAACGACTGGGCTGGCTGCTGACACACCTGGCTGATCTTCCCGGCAGCGGCATTATCTATACCCTTACCGTGTCCGCGGCCGAGGACACCGCGCGGCTCCTCGCCGAAGCCGGCCACCACGTGCTGGCCTATACCGGCCGGACGGACCCGGCGGACAGGGAGCGTGCCGAGCAGCTGCTGAAGGACAACCAGGTCAAAGCCCTGGTGGCCACCTCGGCCCTGGGGATGGGCTTCGACAAACCGGACCTGGGTTTTGTGGTCCACCTCGGGGCGCCGTCGTCCCCGGTGGCGTACTACCAGCAGGTGGGCCGCGCGGGTCGAGGTGCCGCCAACGCCGACGTCCTGCTGCTGCCGGGCGCCGAGGACCGGGACATCTGGCAGTACTTTGCCACTGCTTCCATGCCGTCCGAAGAAAAGGCCGCGGCAGTCCTCACCGCCTTGGGTGACGCCGGAACGGCGCTCTCCACGGTTGCCCTGGAGGCGCGCGTGGACCTCCGGCGTACTCCGCTGGAACTGCTGCTCAAGGTCCTGTCTGTTGACGGCGCCGTGGAAAGGGTGGGCGGCGGGTGGCGGGCCACCGGGCAGCCTTGGGTCTATGACGCCGAGCGGTACCGGCGGATCGCCGAGGCGCGTGTGGATGAGCAGGACTCCATGGTGATCTACCAGGACACCGCGGGGTGCCGGATGGAATACATCACCTCCGTCCTCGATGACGAAACCGCTGCCCCTTGCGGCCGGTGCGACAACTGCGCCGGCCGGTGGTTTCCGGCAGAGATCGCGGAGGCGGCTACGGAGGCCGCCAGCCAGACGCTCAGCCGCGCAGGCGGCGTCCTGGAGGCCCGCTTGCAGTGGCCCAGCGGTATGGACCGGCTGGGCGTTCCGGTCAAGGGAAAGCTCAAGCCGGGGGAGGGGCTCGCGGAAGGCCGTGTCCTGGCAAGGCTGACCGACCTCGGCTGGGGTGGCGCACTGCGGGAGCTCTTTGCCGCGGGAGCTGAGGACCGGCCGGTGGATCCGGGCATGCTTCAGGCCTGTGTGCAGGTCCTGAAGGAGTGGGGTGCCGGGGACAGCCGCACGCCGGGATGGAGCGGCGTTGGCAGGCCGGCCGCCATCGTCAGTATTCCCTCCCGGAGCAAGCCGCAACTGGTGGAATCCCTGGCCCGGGGAATTTCAGAGATCGGGCGGATCCCCTACCTCGGCGGGTTGGAGTTCGCACACGGCGGTCCCACCGGGGGCCGCGGCGGCAACAGCGCCTACAGGCTGGCCGGTGTTTGGGACCGTTTAGTGCCGGGGCCTGAGCTTGAAGCCGCACTGGGCGGCCTCAACGGCCAGACGGTGATGCTGATTGACGACCTGGCGGACAGCCGGTGGACCCTGACGGTCGCCGGGCGGGCGCTCCGGCAGGCGGGGGCGGGAGCCGTCCTTCCGCTCGTGCTGGCCCAGGCGGGCTGACCCAAGGGCTGATGTGCCGGGGCCGGGTAAGGGCCGGCTGTTGTTAGCCGCCTGTTGTTACCCGCCTGTTGTTATCCGCCGGTTCAGACCCGCTGCGCCTTGCGCTGGCTGACTTCCGCCCCGGCGTGGCGTGGCAGGAAGAGGCTGTCTGCGGTGCTTGCGAGCATCAGCACCGTCATGGCGAGGAAAGCCCCGCGGAAGGGCCCGGCGGAGTCGTCAGGGAAGGTGCTGAGCCCGTCGAACACCCGGATCAGCAGGGCGCCCACTGCAATGCCTGAACCGGTGGCGAGCTGCACCAGGGTGGCGGACACCGAGTTCGCGGACGTCAGCTGCGCGGGCGCGATATCCGCGTACTGCACTGAGGCATAGGCGGAGAAGCCGATGGAGCGGAAGGCGCCGCTGCAGACCAGTAGGGCGAACGTCAGGGGCTGCGGCGTGTCCGGGGTCAGCAGGGCGCAGAGGGCGAACGTCGCCGCTGAAGCGAGCGATGCGAACACCAGCATGGCCCGGAAACCGAAGCGCCGGATCAGCGGTGTTGTGGCCGGCTTGATGCCGATGTTGCCGATAAAGACGGCCGCCACCATGGCCCCGGCATGCAGCGGGGACCAGCCGAAACCTGCCTGGAACATCAGCGGCAGGAGGAAGGGAACTGAGCTGATGGTCAAGCGGTAGGCAAAACCGCCGGTGGCCATGGCCCGGAACGTACGGGTGCGGAATACCCCGAGATCAAAGAGCGGATGAGGGGTCCTGCGCATCCACAGGACTGCGCAGGTAAGGAATACCAGGCCCAATCCGGCACTCAAGGCGGCCCAGGCGGCTTCAGGGTGGGTGCTCACCAGTTCGAGTCCCACTACCACGGCGCCCACGCCCAGCGTGGTGAGGAGCAGCCCGAGCCAGTCCAGCCGCCGGTCCCGGTCACCTGCCACTGACGGGACCAGCCGCAGGGCGGCGATGAAAGCAGCAACACCCAGCGGGAGGTTGATCAGGAAGATCCAGTGCCAGGACAGATACGTGGTCAAGGCCCCACCCACCAGCGGAGCAAGAACAGGTGCCAGGAGCCCGGGCCACACCAGGAATGCCGTAGCGCGGAGCAAGTCTGCTTTGGGCGTGCCGCGCAGGACAAGGAGGGTGCCCACCGGAACCATCATGGCGCCGCCGAACCCCTGCGCAACCCGGCTGAGGGTCAGCAGGGTGAGGTCCTGGCTCAGTGAACACGCCAGCGAAGCAAGGGTGAAAATGGCGATGGCCAGGCAGAAAACCCGGCGCGCGCCGAGCCGTTCCGCCAGCCAGCCGCTGAACGGAATGCCCATGGCAACCGTCAGTAGGTAGGCCGTCATGGTGATGTTCACGTCCGCGGCCGGCACCTGGAAGTCGGCGGCAATGTTCGGGATGGCCGTGGTGAGGACGGTGCCGTCGAGGAACTCCATAAAGAACGTGGCGGCCACCAGCAGTGCCAGGCGGGGACTCCATGCCTGGCTGGTGCCGGGCGCACTGTCCTCGGTGTTGCTTGCTGCCATCTGCCCATCCTCCCACCGCCCCGGCCTGCGGAACTTCTGGTGTCCGTACCCCGGACGGGAGGAAGACAACGGCCCGCCTTGCGGTCCAGGGGAAACGCAAAAGGCCCCGGTCCAGGACCGGGGCCAAACGCGGAGACGGGGGGATTTGAACCCCCGGTGGAGTTGTGCCCCACACTTCATTAGCAGTGAAGCCCATTCGGCCGCTCTGGCACGTCTCCAATTGCTATTCCTAGCCCACCAAGGATACGCAGATCCGGCCATCCAGCGCAAAACGGGCCGCCAGGAACTCCCAAGCAGCAGGCCAAGGACAATTTCACCGGCGAAATACAGGTTGCCCGGGCCGTACCATCCGGATTTCACGCAGGTTTTCCCATTCCGGGATCACGTCGGCGGCCCCGTCGGGGGCAAAACCGAAGTGCCCGTAAAAACCGATGGCCTGCGCATTGTCCGCCGCCACCCACAGGCTCGCTGCCTCTCCGTCCAGCGCTGCCTCGAGGAGCCGCCGTCCCAGGCCCAGCCCCTGGTGCGACGCCAGCAGGTACAGCCCCCAGAGTTCCAGGTCCCCGGACGACGGCGGCGCGAACCCGTGCAAAGAAGCTCCCGGCTCCCGGCGGACGCCCGAAAAACCCACTACAGTTCCGGCATCGGTGGCCACCCAGGCGTCTGCCGGCCGGTCGGCTCGCAGCAGATGGTGCCAGAGCCGCAGCCGGTCTGCAGGATCCACTGAGGCAAGGAATTCCTCAGACAGCATGCCGCGGTAGGTCTCCTGCCAGCAGCGGACGTGGACCTCCGCCAGCTGCTCCACGTCACCGGCCGCAGCCCGCCGCACCAGCAGTGCCAAGGCTACGAGGCCCCGCCAGCTAGCGCCTTCCACAGGAAATGCTGGCTTCGGGCTTGCAGGGCGGCTGCCTGCCGGTTGTCTGACGCTCCGGCGTGACCGCCCTCGAGGGCTTCGTGGAACCAGACGTTGGGGATGCCCATGGCCAGCATCCTGGCAGCCATCTTTCGTGCCTGCACCGGGCCCACCCTGTCGTCCGAGGTAGCCGTCCAGATAAACGTCTCCGGGTACTCCACCCCGTCCTTGAGCAGGTGGTACGGGGAGAACGTGCGGATGTACTCCCACTGCTCCGGCACGTCCGGGTCGCCGTACTCGGCGATCCAGGAGTGGCCGGCGGAGAGCCTGGTGTAGCGGCGCATGTCCAGCAGCGGCACGCCGCAGGAGACTGCCCCAAAGAGCTCCGGGTATTGGGTCAGCATGTTTCCCACCAGCAGGCCGCCGTTGGATCCGCCCACGCAGCCCAGCCGTTCCGGTGAGGTGACGCCGCGCGAGATGAGGTGCCGGGCTACGGCTGCGAAGTCCTGGTACGCCTTGTGCCGGTTTTCCTGCAGGGCCGCCCGGTGCCAGGAGGGCCCGTATTCGCCGCCGCCGCGGATGTTCGCCACCACGTACACGCCGCCGCGGGAGTGCGGCGCATCCCCGTTGGTGCCGGCGGACAGGGACGTGCGGCGTTCCAGCCAGGCCCTTCCCACCGTGCCGCTGTAGGCGGGAGTGCGGGAGACCTCGAAACCGCCGTAGCCGGACAGCTGCGTCGGGTTCTGCCCGTCCAGTGCCAGCTCCCGCGATGCCACCTGGAAGTAGGGAACCCGGGTGCCGTCGTCGGACACGGCGAAGTGCTGCTGCACTTCATAGTTCTCGTCGGCAAAGAACGACGGCGACGTCTTCACCACGGCGTGCCGGCTCACCACTCCACTGGTCCCGTCAGCGGCGCGCTCCAGGGTGCCCCGCATCAGCGTGCTGGGGGTGGTGAAGCCCGTGGCGACGAGCCAGAAGTCGTTGCCCGCACCGCCGTCGGCCTCGTCTTCGTCGTCCACGGCGTAGGCGTTGACGTCGTGCAGCGGCGGGCAGGCATCAAGCAGCGAAGACTCCCAGGCCGCCTCCGCTGATGAGCCGGGCCGGGAAGGATCAAGCACCCGGATCTCGGAGGAGACGTCCTTCAGGAGGTTCAACAGCAGGAAACTCCGGGTCCAGCTCCAGGACTGCAGGGATGTGTTGGCGTCGGGGGTGAACAGCACGGAAACGTCGCGTGAGCCCGCCAGGTAGTCCTCAAACGGCGCAGCGAGGAGCGAACCGGCCGGATACGTGACGTCGTCGAGCGCCCAGTCCTGCTGGGGCCGGAACAGCAGCCACTCGCGGTGGGCGCTGACGTTGACGTCGGTGGGAACATCGATCACCACCCAGGAGCCATCCCGCAGCACGGCGTTGCTGCGGTTGTAGAAATCGATGTAGTCAACCGCGAAGGTCCGTTCGAAGCCAGGCGTCGAGTCGTGCGCAACCACGGCCATCATGTGGTTCTCGGGCACCTCGAAGAGGCGGGGAGCATCCGGCAGGGAGCCACCGCGCTTGAGGGTGACGGCGG
The DNA here is from genome assembly GCF_006680095.1 of Pseudarthrobacter sp. B4EP4b. NCBI lineage: Bacteria > Bacillati > Actinomycetota > Actinomycetes > Micrococcales > Micrococcaceae > Pseudarthrobacter > Pseudarthrobacter sp. B4EP4b. The sequence continues at coordinate 87,146 of NZ_VHIJ01000029.1, forward strand.
TACGGGCGTAGGAGGAGGCTGTCCGCGGAAGTCCATCAGCGGTGGAGGCGACCAGCAGCGTGTCCGCATCCAGCCATGAAACGTTGCCCTTCGCCGTCGGCAGGTCAAAGCCGCCCTGTGCCGGGTCCACGAAGGTCCGCGTTTCGACGTCGAATTCCCGGTACCGGTTGGCGTCGCCGCCGTCCGGGGACAAAGCCAGCAGCGCATGCCGGTACGGTTCACCGTCGGCCGGACGGAGGAAGGTGGCGCCGTGGAAGACCCATTCTTCGCCTTCAGCAGCGGAGAGGGCGTCGACGTCCAGCAGGACGTCCCATTCCGGGGCATCGGTGCAGTAGCTCTCCCATGTGGTGCGGCGCCAGAGTCCCTTGGGGTTCTGCTGGTCCTTCCAGAAGTTGTAGTACCAGTCGCCGCGCTTGCCCACCATGGCGATCCGGTCGGTGGAGTCAAGCACCTCCAGGATGCTGCCCTCCAGCTGCACATAGTCGGCGTCTTCCAGCAGGTCCTCCGTGCGGGAGTTCTGCTCCTTTACCCAGGCAAGCTGTTCCTCGCCGTAGATGTCCTCAAGCCAGACGTTCTCGTCTGTGGGCTCGGGCGCGATGCCTTGGGGATCGGTGCCGGATGAGTTGCCGAAACCGGGGGCGGGCGCTGGATCAGCTGCAGTGGTGGTCATGCGCCCCATCCAAACAACATCGGCAGACGGCTGGCAAGTCAAGCGCCGGGCGCATAGTTTCTTTCCAGCCCGTACGCTGGATGCCGTGGAAATAACGCAAAGCATCCGGACGGCCATCATCGGGGCAGGTCCGCGGGGCACCAGCGTCCTGGAACGCCTGCTGGCCCGTTGCGCGGCGCAGGCCGGTTCCGGCCCGGTGCGTCTCCACATCGATGTGGTCGATCCCTATCCCGCAGGCCCCGGGCACGTGTGGCAGCCGCAGCAGTCCCGGCTGTTCCTGATGAACACACAGTCGTTCTATCCCACCCTGATCCCCGAGGACCCTGACCTGGCGCGGCCCCTCGCCGGCACCACCTTCGAACAGTGGCGGGCCCGGCAGCGGCGCAACCCCTCTCCCTCGCTCAGCGAGGAAGAGCTCGCAGAACTGGCCGTCCTGGAGGCCAGCCATTTCCCCAGCCGTGCGCTCTACGGCCGATACCTCCGCGGCATTGTGGAGGAGCTGACCGGCAACCTGCCCGACGGCGTCAGCATCGACTTCCACGAAACGACCGCCTTGTCGGTGCGCCCCTCGGGGGACGGAACGTTCGACGTCGGCCTGGCCACCGGAACGACCCTGCACACCGGCTCCGTGGTGCTGGCCCTGGGCCACATCCCATCCCGGCTGAACCCGGAGCAGAGGGAGCTGCAGGCTGCCGCGGAGCACTTGGACTTGCAGTACTTGCCGCCGGCAGTGCCGGCCGACGTGGACTGGTCCCGGATCCCTTCCGGCGAACCGGTGCTGGTCAGGGGTATGGGCCTGAACTTCTTCGACACCATGGTCCAGCTGACCGAGGGCCGGGGCGGAAAATTCCTCAGCAACGGCACGGGGCTCCGCTACGAGCCCTCGGGCCAGGAACCGCACATCATTGCAGCCTCCCGGCGCGGAACCCCCTATCGTGCCAAAGCGGCCCTGAACGGCTACTACCCGGAGTCGGTCACGCTGCGGTACTTCACGGAGGCGGCGCTGGAACGCTTCCGCACCGCTGGGATCCGCCCGGCCTTCGACCATGACCTCTGGCCGCTCCTGCACCGGGATGCGCTCTGGGCGTACTACTCCACCCTGGTGCGCTCGCAGCCCAACGCCGTACCTGACTCCGCGGCTTTCCTCGCCGCCCTGGACGAGGCCCTCCACCCGCACGCCCACAGCGCGGTGAACTGGGAGGACAGCGTGGAGAGCGTCCTGGCTGTCCACGTGGGCCCCCGGCACCGGCTGGACCTGCCGGCGCTCGCCGCCCCCCTGGCCGGACGCTCGTTTGCTTCGCGCGCCGAACTGGATGCCGCCGTCGTGGACTACCTGCTGGACGATGCCCGCCGGTCCGCGCTCGGCGAGGACGACCCCGTGAAGATGGCCATTGGGGCACTCCACCACGGGCGCGCTGTCCTGAAGACAGCAGTGGCCGACGGCGGCATCACCGACGAATCCTGGGTGGCGGGACTGCGTGGCTGGTTCGAATCATTCGTGGAGGGGCTGGCCAGCGGGCCGCCCGCCCTGCGCGCCGAGCAGCTTGCCGCACTGGCGAGGGCAGGCGTGGTGAGCTTCGTGGGGCCCGACCCCAAGTTCGCGGTGGACCGCCGCAACCGCACCTTCACCGCCTTCTCGCCCTGGGTCCATGATGGCCCGGTAACGGCAAAGACCATGGTGGAGGCACTGGCGCCAGGCAACAGGATCTCCGCCAATGACTCGCCCGTCCTGGAGCAGCTGCTGGCGGACGGGCTGGTGCGTCCGCGCCTCATGATGACCGTGGAGGGCGCCCCGGTGCAGTCCACCGGCCTGGATGTTGTGCCGCATCCCTACCGCCCCCTGGCAGCTAATGGTTCCGTCACGGAAGGGCTATACGTGCTGGGACTCCAGCTCTCCTCGGTCCAGTGGGGGACCGCTATTGCCGCCGAGGCCTTCCAGCCCGGCGGGCCGAACTACCGCAGCGGCCAGCGGACCCTCCGCGACGCCGACGAAATCGCCGGCGCCATCCTGGGCTCCTGACCCTGGAGTTTTTGGGCAGATAGATCAGGGTCCGAGGCCTCCCAAGGCCGCATAGCTGGACAAAACCCGGGGCTGCGTGAGGACGTGGATCTGTAACACTGTGGCACTCCGGGCAGAAATATTTTGACCAATTCGTCGGGCCTTGCCCGCGTTGCGGCCGCTGTGACTTGCGCCGCGGCTCTCGTGCAGCACGGGTCCGGCCGCCCGCATGCAATGTTCGTTGCGCCCTGAAGTCGGGGCGGGACATCACGTGGCCGTCTGTGACCTTGCGTGGCCGGGTTTCCTTACCGTGCATTAACCGGTATTTCGGTATGCGGCGTTGCGTGTCCCAATGTGTCAGCAGGCAACCGCATGGAACGTCCCGTGACGCGGCACGTCCTGCAATTTCCCCGGATTTCCTGCGGTTAACCCGCCTCTTCTGCCCCGGATTCTTTCCTGTTCTAGTTGTCCCCACGGCCACCCCGGCCCGGATCCCCAACCGCACCGGACCCAACTGAACCGGTCCCCAATGAACAGAAGAAAGAACAGCGCCATGAAAATCGGACTCTTCCCCAAACGGCCCCGCCCCGCCGCAGGCGTGGCAGCAGCCATCGCTGCCGCCTCGGCTATCATGCTGGCGCTGTCCGGATGCGGCGGCCCCGCCACTGCCCAGCCGGGGGCACAAAGCGGCCAGGAAACAAAGAAGGTCCGCTACCAGGGCTCGCCCAACAGCGTTGCGCTCATCGAGGTGGCCGAAGACCTCGGCTACCTGGGCGACGTCAAGCTCGAATGGGTCAGCAACACCACCAGCGGGCCCCAAAGCATCCAGTCCGTCGCCACCGACCAGACGGATATTGGCGGAGCTTTCACCGGCGCTGTGATCAAGCTGATCGAGGCCGGCGCCCCGGTCCAGGCGGTCATCAACTACTACGGCGAGGACAAAGACACCTTCACGGGGTATTACGTGGAGGAAGGAAGCCCGATCAAAACCCCCAGGGACCTGATCGGCAAGAAGATCGCCGTCAACACCCTCGGCGCCCACCACGAAGCGGTCATCACCACCTACCTGAAGAACAGCGGGCTCACGCCCGAGGAGATCAAGCAGGTGCAACTCGTTGTGGTGCCGCCGAACGAAACCGAGGTGGCGCTGCGCAAGAAGCAGGTGGACGTGGGCACCCTGGGCGGTGTGCTCCAGGACCGAGCGCTCGCCGAGGGCGGCATCCGGGCCCTGTTCACCGACGTCGGGGTCATTGGGGGACCGTTCGACGCCGGCCAGTATGTCCTGCGCAAGGACTTCATCGCGAAGAACCCCGAAACCAGCCGCACCGTAGTGACGGGCGTGGCCAAGGCCATCGAATGGGAGCGCACCACCCCGCGGGAGCAGGTGATCGCCAAGTTCGAAGAGATCATCGCCAAGCGCGGCCGGAATGAGAGCACCGAAGCATTGAAGTACTGGAAGAGCGTGGGTGTGGCCTCACCCGGCGGACGGATCCAGGACCAGGACTTCACCCGGTGGGAGGACTACCTGAAGTCCGCCGGGATCATCAACGGCGCCCTGGACACCGCAAAGCTCTACACCAACGAGTTCAACCTGCTGGAAACCTCCGCGCCGGCAGCAACTTCCAAAGGATAAAGATGACTCCCAAAATCAGCCTCCAACACGTGACCAAGGAGTTTGCCGTCCGCCAGGCCAAGGGCCAGGGCAAGGGCAAGGCAGGCCGGCGGCCGGCGGAACCGTCCGTCCTGACAGCGCTGTCCGATCTCAGCCTCGACGTTGCCGCCGGCGAATTCCTTACGCTGGTGGGCCCCAGCGGTTCCGGCAAAACAACCCTCCTGGACCTGCTCGCCGGGCTCTCCAGCCCCACGTCCGGAACCGTACTGGTGGACGGCAAGCCTGTGACGGGCCCCGGCCAGGACCGCGCCGTCGTTTTCCAGCAGTACGCCCTGTTTCCCTGGCGCACGGCATCGGCCAACGTCTCCATAGGGCTGGAGAACACCGGGCTGTCCAGGAAGGAGCGGGCCGCCACGGCGAGCGAATTCCTGGACCTCGTGGGCCTGGCCGGGTTCGAGGACCGGTATCCGCACGAACTGTCCGGCGGTATGAAGCAGCGAGTGGCCATCGCCAGGAGCCTCGCCTATGAGCCGGACATCCTCCTGATGGACGAACCCTTCGCAGCCCTGGACGCCCAGACCCGCGAACAGCTCCAGGACGAGCTCCTGCGGATCTGGAAAGCCACGGGCAAAACCATCGTGTTCATCACGCACGGGATCGATGAGGCCGTTTACCTCGGCCAGCGGGTCGCAGTGCTCAGTGCCCGTCCGGGCCGGCTCAAGGAAATTGTCGACATCAACATCCCAGACCGGGACGGCGACGGGGACATCCGCTCCCACCCCGCCTTTGTGGAACACCGGCACCAGGTCTGGTCCCTCCTGCACGACGAGGTCCGCCTGGCACAGGACTCCGGCCACCGGAAGATCCTTCCGGACGGCACCGCACCCGACGAAGAGCCCGCTGAAAGGAACGCTGCCTGATGAGCGCACTGCTGACCCAACCGCACACGGCGGCCGCCGCCGTCGACCCTTCCCGCCCTGCGGAACCATCACCCGGCACACCCGAGCAGCGTACGACGCCGGCAGCCAGGTGCACTGCCCTGGCAAACCTCGCCGCACGGGCGGGCTGGAAGTCCCTTGCCGTGGTGCTGTTCCTCGCCTTGTGGGAATTCGGCCCTACTTTCCTGGCCGCCCCGGCCACCAGGGTGTTCCTTCCGCCGCTGCATGAAGTCCTGGCCGCCGGCGCCCGGCTGGTGGATACCGGGCAGCTGCAGAGCCACCTCCAGGCAAGCCTGACCCGCTCGGTGTCCGGCTTCACCATCGCAGTGGTGTCCGCCGTGCTCTTGGGACTCCTGATCGCCTGGTACGGCTGGCTGAACTCGTTCCTGAACCCGCTCCTGGAGCTCTTCCGCAACACCGCAACCCTGGCACTGCTCCCGGTGTTCACCCTGCTGCTGGGCATCGGCGAGGAATCCAAGATCACCATCGTGGCCTACGCCGCGTTCTTCCCGGTACTGCTGAACACCATCGCCGGTGTCCGGACAGTGGACCCGCTGCTGATCCGGGCCGCCAGGTCCCTGGGGCTGGGCAGCTTCCGGCTCTTCCAGAAGGTGATCCTGCCCTCCGCCGTGCCAACGATCTTCACCGGCATCAGGATGGCCGGCACGTCATCCATCTTGGTGCTCATCGCCGCGGAGATGGTCGGCGCCAAAGCCGGCCTGGGCTATCTGATCGTCAATTCCCAAATGAGCTTCCTGATCCCGGACATGTACGCCGGCATCCTTACGGTCTCCGTGCTCGGGCTGCTGGTAAACGTCCTGCTCGTGGCACTGGAACGGCACTTCTCCCGCTGGCGCACCGCCGTCGGCTCCGGCAACTGACCGCCAACCCAATCAACTGAACCAACCGCACTGAAAGGCAAGGAACCACCATGACCGTCATCACCGAAACCAAACTCGAATTCACCAAACTTGGCGCCCGCATCGGTGCCGAAATCCGCGGCCTGGACCTCAGCGCCGAGCTTAGTGACGACACGATCGCCCAGATTCGCGAAGCTCTAAACACGCACAAGGCGCTGGTGTTCCGCGAGGCCAACATCGGCACGGACGAGGACCAGGTCCGCTTCGCCAGCCGCTTCGGCCCGCTCACCAAGGCACACCCCACCGTAGCGTCGGTGGACGGCAAGCCGGCGGTCCTGCCCGTTGACAGCGAGAACGGCAGCGCGAACAACTGGCACACGGACGTCACGTTTGTGGTGAACCCTCCGCAGGCCTCCACCCTGCGCAGCATCACCTTGCCGGCATACGGCGGGGAAACCCTGATCGCGTCATCCGCCGGGGCTTACCATGACCTGCCCGACGAGCTGCGGAACTTCGCCGACACCCTCTGGGCCATCCACACCAACGACTACGACTACTCAGTGCCCAAGAACCTGGAGCACGCCAACGCGGACGAGCGGCGCAAGGAGTTCACCCGGATCCACTTTGAAACCGCCCACCCGGTGGTGCGCGTCCATCCGCTGACGGGGGAGCGCGGGCTGTTCATCGGCGGGTTCGCCCAGCGCCTGCGGATCGTGGGGCTGTCCAACACCGAATCCAAGGACATCCTCCGCATTCTCCAGGCCTACATCACGCGTCCGGAGAACGTGGTGCGGGTGAACTGGGAGCCGGACCAGCTGGTGCTGTTTGATAACCGGATCACCCAGCATTACGCCCCGGACAACTACGACCGCCAGCCGCGCACGCTGAACCGGGTCACCATTGCCGGCGATATTCCGGTGAGTGTGGACGGCCGCAGCAGCACGGCCATCAAGGGCGACTCGTCCGCATATTCGGAAACCGTGGTGCTCCCCTAAAACCCGGAGCTTTTGTCCAGATCTACAGGGCGGAAGCTGTCAGTGCTTGGGGTGACGGCCGGAACAGCATGTGCCGGCCATCGCACAAAAGAATACCGGCCGGTAGCTTAACGCAAGCTCCGGCCGGTATTTTTAGGGCGGTGTGTCAGGCAGAGGGGCTGGAGATCACCTTGAACATGCCGCCTGTGGGATCGGCAAGTTGCGCCACCCGGCCGAAGTCGCTGTCCGCCGGTCCGTCAAGGAGTGTGCCGCCCATGGCCAGGGCACGCTCCACCGTGGCGTCGGTGTCCTCAACGGCGAAGTACACCTGCCAGTGGGAAGGAACCTCGCCGGGCAGGTATCCGGAAGCATCCATGATTCCCGCCTGCGCCGTTTCGCCCGAGCCCAGGGTGGTGTACCGGAACTCGGGAGCATCACTCATAACGCTCGTCTGCCAGCCGAAGGCTTTTTCATAGAACGTCACAGCGCCCTGGTAATCCTTGGTGTGCAGCTCGTGCCAGGCGGGCGCCCCGGGTTCTCCCGCGACTTCATAACCGCGCATCTCCCGGCGCTGCCACGCACCCACCGACGCCCCGCTAGGGTCGCCGAACATGGCCATGATTCCCTGCGCAGGGACGTCCATGGGCTCCATGTGGACCTGGCCGCCGTTTGCGGCCACCGAAGCTGCAGTGGCTGCGGCATCGTCAGTGCACAGGTACGTGGACCACATGTCCGGGAAGCCGGCCTGGTCCTCCTGCTTCTGCATGATCCCGGCCACCATCTTTCCGTTCCGTGACGCGGTGATGTAGCCGCCGTAAAGTTCCTGGTCGCCGGACTGGAACTCCCAGCCGAAGAGTCCGCCATAGAACTCCCGGGCTTTTGTGGCGTCCGAGGTGATCAGGTCAATCCAGCAGGGGGAACCGGGTTTGATGTCGGGACTGGGCATAAGGATCTCCTGGTGAGGTAGGTGCTCTGATGGCCGGTCCGGAGCGATCGTCAATTCCGGACGGGACACCACGAGGCTATGCGCAGGCTCTGACAGTGGCAATGGTTCGCCCCGCACCAGGCTCCGCAGGGAAAAACGAAGGACCCCTGCCGGCCAGCATGCTGGCGGACAGGGGTCCCAATCGCGGAAGGTAAGAGATTCGAACTCTTGGTACGGGGTTACCGCACACTAGTTTTCAAGACTAGCTCCTTCGGCCGCTCGGACAACCTTCCTCGACTAGTAGTGTTTCATAGGCACTTGCCTGCAACAAAACAGAGGCGAAGAAGGTGTCCGGTGCACACTGGTTGCAGCGAGTATTGAGTCAGAAACGGGAGTGTTCCATGAAAGCCGTCTACATTTCGGAACCGGGCGGCCCGGAGGTCCTGGAGGTCCGCGAAACGGAGGCTCCGGTACCCGGGCCGGGGGAGGTGCTGATCGACGTCGTCGCCGCCGGCCTGAACCGGGCGGACGTGCAGCAGAGAAGGGGCTTCTACCCGCCGCCGCCCGGTGCTTCGGAAATTCCCGGCCTCGAGGTATCCGGCCGGATAGCCGGATTCGGCACTGGCGTCAGCAAACCCTTTTCCCTCGGTGACAAGGTGGTGGCGCTGCTGGCCGGCGGCGGCTACGCCCAGCAGGTGGCCGTTCCTGCCGAGCAGGTCCTGAGGGTTCCGGACGGCGTGGACCTGGTGACGGCCGCGTCCCTGCCGGAGGTGGCCGCCACGGTTTACTCCAACCTGGTGATGACCGCCCAGCTCCAACCCGGAGAAACCGTCCTGATCCACGGCGCCACCGGCGGGATCGGCACCATGGCCATCCAGCTGGCCAAGGCGCTGGGCGCCAAGGTGGCAACAACGGCAGGTTCGGACGAAAAAGTGGGAACGGCGAAGGCTTTCCTCGGCGCGGACATCGCCATCAACTACGCGGAGGAGGATTTCCCTGCGAGCCTCCGCGAGCAGAACGGCGGGCGCGGTGCGGACGTGATCCTCGACGTCGTCGGCGCCAAGTACCTCGCCCAAAATGTGGACGCACTCGCCGACTACGGGCGGCTGGTGGTGATCGGCCTGCAGGGCGGCACGAAGGGTGAACTGGACCTGGGCCAGCTGCTGAAGAAGCGCGCCGCCGTGGTGGCCACCGCGCTCCGGCCCCGCCCTGTCGAGGAAAAGGGTGCCATTATGAACGCCGTCCGCGACGCCGTCTGGCCCATGATCACTGACGGGCGGATCCGCCCGCTGGTGGCCAAAACCTTCCCGCTGGAGCAGGTCCAGGCTGCCCACGCCTACTTCGACAGCGGCGATCACGTAGGCAAAATCCTCCTGCTGCTCTAGGCAGGCGGGGTCCGGGCCCTAGGTTTAGATACTGAGTATTGCCCAAACGAAACTAGTCGGTTAGGCTCGGGCCTATACGCGGTATGCACGGGCCATTGGGGGACCGTGCGAACTGCCGCCCAGACCAAGGAGCACCATGTCCATCCGCCACAGCCTCCTCGCCCTGCTGCAGGACCAGCCGCGCTACGGCTACCAGCTGCGGGTCGAGTTCGAAAGCCGCACCGGTGCCACCTGGCCACTGAACATCGGGCAGGTGTACACCACGCTGGACCGGCTGGAACGCGACGCCCTGGTCACCAAGGAAGGCGACGACGGCGACGGCCACGTGGTCTACAGCATCACCGACGCGGGCAAAGCTGAGGTGAATAACTGGTTCGCGGCGCCGGTGGAGCGGAACAACCCGCCCCGGAACGAGCTCGCCATCAAGCTTGCGCTCGCCGTGACGTTGCCCGGTGTGGATGTCCAGGCCATCATCCAGGCCCAGCGTGCCGCGTCCATGCGGGCGCTGCAGGACTACACCAAGGCACGCCGGGACACCACCGCCAACCAGCGCGCCGGCGATACTGCCTGGTTGCTGGTCCTTGATTCCCTGATCTTCCAGACCGAAGCGGAGGTCCGCTGGCTGGACCTCTGTGAGGCCAGGATGGTCCAGCAGGCGCAGTCCGCCGGGCCGGGCCAGGCACGCAAAACGTCCAACGGGGTCACGGAAGACGCCGCCCCGCTCAACGCGGACAGCCGCCGGTGAGCGTCCAGGGACCGCAGCAGGTCCTGGAACTCGCGAAGGTCAGCAGGACGTTCGGGGAAGGCGCGACGGCGGTCGCCGCCCTCCGCGATGTGGAGCTCACCATCAAGGCGGGCGAGTTTGTCGCGGTGATGGGGCCGTCAGGGTCCGGCAAGTCGTCCCTCCTGGCGCTGGCCGGGGGACTGGACCGCCCGACGTCGGGCGGTGTCTTTGTGGAATCCACCCCGCTGGCGGGACTGGGGCTGAACGAACTGGCGCGCCTTCGCCGCCGTGCCGTGGGCTATGTCTTCCAGGACTTCAACCTGGTGCCCACCCTCACGGCGGCCGAGAATGTGGCGCTGCCGCTGGAACTGGACGGCACAGCCTGGAAAAGGGCCCGCCGGCAGGCACTGGATGCCCTGCGGCAGGTGGGAATACCGGAACTCGCGGACCGCTTTATGGACCAGATGTCCGGCGGGCAGCAGCAGCGGGTGGCCATCGCGCGGGCCGTGGTGGGACAGCGCCGGCTGATCCTCGCCGACGAGCCCACCGGGGCACTTGACTCCACCACGGGCCAGGGGGTGATGGAAGTTTTGCGCGCCCGCGCTGATGCCGGGGCCGCCGTGATGCTGGTGACCCACGAGGCCCGGCATGCAGCCTGGGCAGACCGGGTGGTGTTCCTGCGTGACGGGCGCATCGTGGACCAGGCAGCGGCCATGCACGATCCCGCCATGCTCCTGGCCCAGGCAGGGCTCTGATGCTTGATCTCGCTCCCACGAGGACTCGGCGACGAAGCAGTTTCCGCGTGGCCCTGCGCGTGGCCCGCCGGGACATCAGGAGGCACAAGGGGCGGTCTCTGCTCATCATCCTGCTGATCATGCTTCCTGTTGCAGGCATGACCGGGGCCGCCACGTTGTTCCAGAGCAGCCAAAAAACGCCCGAAGAAATTGTCCGGTTCGAGCTCGGCGGAACGCAGGCCCGGTTCAGCACCCTGCCTGCTCCCAACGCCGACTCCGTCCAGGACCCGCTCAACGACGCCATGGTGGTTTCCAGCTCCGGCGTCTACGATCCGGACTTCAAGCCGGCCAATCCCCGGGACCTTCTTCCGCCGGGCTATGAGGTGTTGCCGCTCCGGCAGCTCAACCTGACAACCGGGGTCGGGGCGGCGCTGGTGTCACTGCAGGGCAGGGTGGTGGACGCGCTGCATCCTGCCTTCGCCGGGAAATTCACGCTGCTTGAGGGCAGGGCTCCGCATGCCGCCGGCGAGGCCCTGGTGTCCCCGGGGCTGCTTGAGCGGTTCAGCCTGGGATTCGGCGAGGAATTTACGACGTCGGCCGGTACCTTCGTGCCGGTGGGAACCGTCCGCGATGCGGATGCCTCTGACCGGAACTCCGTCATTTTCCTCGGGCAGGAGCAGGTGCCGGAGGCAGTCCTCAACGAGGGGCCGCAATCCCCGCACTCGATGTCCTACTACCTGGCTGGCTCCGAAGCGGTGACCTGGCCGCAGATCCTCGCGGCAAACCGGCAGGGTGTCAGCGTGCTCTCCCGCAGCGTGGTGCTCAATCCGCCGTCCCTGGCCGAGCGCAGTGTCGACGGCGTCCCGCCGCCACCATCGTCGTCGGGAGCTGTGGCGCTGTACACAACGTTCGGCCTGGTCGCTGCCCTGGCGCTCCTGGAGGTGGGCCTCCTGGCGGGGGCTGCCTTCGCCGTCGGTGCTAAAAGGCAGGTCCGGGAACTGGCTTTGCTGGCAGCATCCGGAGCCGACACCCCCACCGTCCGCTCCGTGGTGACATCGGCCGGGCTCTGGCTTGGCAGCATCGCCGTTCTCGCCGGGGCCGCCCTGGGGCTCGGGTCCGGGGCAGCAGTGGTTTACTGGGTCCGCTCCATGGGTTCGGCCCGCTTTGCCGGCGTCCACCCCGACGTCCTGCTGACGGTAGTGGCCATGGTCCTGGGACTGGTGTGCTGCCTGCTCGCAGCCATGGCCCCGGCCAACCAAGTTGCGAGGCAGGCGGCCCTGGTCGCACTCAAGTCGGGGCGGGCACCCGCCGGTAGTGCGAAGCGAACCACCATAGCCGGCGCCGTGCTGCTGCTTTTGGCTGGCGCACTGCTGGCGGCGGGCTGGCTTCTGGGAGAGTCGGCCGGGGATCCGGACCGGAGGGCCGGGCAACTGCCGGTGGTCACCTCCCTGCTGATTGGGGGCGCCGTGCTGGCCGTCGCCGCGCTGGTGCTCCTGGCCGGATACCTCGTTGCCCTGCTGACCGCGCGGACGGGTGCGCTGCCGTTGTCCTTGCGGATGGCTGCCCGTGATTCGGCCAGGAACCGGGGCCGCACGGTGCCGGCGGTAGGGGCCGTCCTCGCCGCCGCCACGCTGGCCAGCGCCGCACTGGTCCTTGCGGCCAGCCAGCAGGCAATGATGCGGGAGAACCATTCATGGACCGCGCTGGAAAACCAGGCCTTCCTGCCGCTGTCCCTGGAGCAGCCCCTCCTGCCGGACGGAAGCACCCAGCCGGCGGTTGTCGTCGATCCGGCTGAACTCGCTTCCGCCGTGGAAGGTGCCACCGGCAACGTTGCCTGGACCAGGACCATCAGTGCGCCGGGGTACGTTCAAAACTGCGCTTTTGGCAATGGCACGGACGTGTCGGGGCCGGCACGCACTGCCACCTCCAATTGTCTGCAGTACTTGCTGTCCAGACCGGCCGGCAACGAGTGCCCGATGACACCCGAGCGCAGGGTGGCGGACCCTGAGGACTGGCGTTGCCGGGGTTCCCTCGCCCAGTCGCCGGGCTCCCAGGGTTCCATCCTGGTGGGCGGCGCGGACGAGATCAGTGCCGTCCTCGGCATCGAGGCCGGACCTGAGGCCCTGGCAGTTCTGGAGGCCGGCGGCATGGTGGTCACCAACCCGGTCTTCGTTCGGAACGGGACGGTGGTGCTCGAGGGCCAGGACGTGCGCACGCAGGCCCAGGATCCGGCCGACCCTTCCCGGATGCATCAGACGGTTACCAGCAGCACGCTTCCCGCCATTGTGGTTGAACCCGCCCAGGCCCTTCCTTACTACGGAGTCATTTCGCCGGAGACGGCCCGGCGACTGGACCTGCGTCCCGAGCCGGCCGAGCTCCTGGTCCAGCTCAACAGCTTTCCCTCGGCCGGTGAGAGGGACGCTGCAGCCGGGGCCGTCGCCGCCGTGTACCAGCAGCCCGCCGTCGGATTCTGGGCCGAACCGGGCATCACCCAGGGCGACTCATGGATGACCTGGTCCATCGTGGCCATCAGCGCCGTGATTACCTTCAGCGCCGCAGGCATCACCACAGGTCTTTCCCTGGCAGATGCGCGCGCGGACCATGTAACGCTCGCCGGCATTGGTGCCTCGCCCCGCCTGCGGAAGAGCCTTGCCGGTTCCCAGGCGCTGCTGACCGCTGGGCTGGGGACCCTGCTCGGCAGCATCGCCGGGGCCCTGCCGGCGGTGCTCGTTGCAGGTTCCACCGAGCTGCGCACCGCCGTCGAGGTGCCCTGGCTGCACCTGCTGGCGCTCGTCTTTGCGGTGCCCCTGGCCGGCGGCCTGCTGGCCTGGCTCTTCACCCGTGCGCGATTGCCGGCGTCACGGCGCACGCTGGGTACCTGAAAGGGACCCCCGCGCACCTGAACAGGGTCTTTGGTCCCGCGGGGGTCTTTCTGATTGGCGCCGGCAGGCTTACCGTGGGGTGAGGAGCTGCCCTCCGGGCAGCCGTGCAAGGGACCGGCACCACCTTCGACGGCGGTGCGGCCCGACGCTCGTCGCCGGGTGCCTGCCGTTCGGCGCAGGCTGGTCCTGATCACGGCAAAACACAGTCCGGTCCAAGCTCCCCGTTGGTAGGGTGCCTGTCAGCAGATGGGGACGAATCTCAAGGAGGAGACATGGCCGGAACACCGGATCATCGACGGAGCGCAACCCGGGGGGAAGGTGCGGTCGCCACCGATACCTCACTACCGCCGTCGGCAATTGACGAGACCGTCCGCGAGGCGGAAGAGAAGAAATGGACGCCCGGAAAAGTTGCCCTCTGGGCAGCGATTGCCCTGCTGGGCGGCGTGGCCTGGTTTATGCTCGCGATCATACGCGGCGAGACAGTCAACGCCATCTGGTTCGTTTTTGCTTCTGTTTGTACGTACCTGATCGGATACCGCTTCTACTCCAAGGTCATCGAGCGATACATCACCAGGCCTGATGACCGCCGGGCCACCCCCGCTGAATACAAGGCGGACGGCAAGGACTACGTGCGCACGGACCGGAACGTCCTGTTCGGCCACCACTTTGCCGCCATCGCCGGCGCGGGCCCCCTGGTGGGCCCGGTCCTTGCCGCCCAGATGGGCTACCTGCCCGGCACTATCTGGATCATCATCGGCGTCGTGCTTGCAGGCGCAGTGCAGGACTACCTGGTGATGTTCTTCTCGATGCGGCGCGGCGGGCGCTCGCTGGGACAGATGGCGCGCGAGGAACTCGGCGTCATCGGCGGCACCGCTGCCCTGGTGGCCACCCTGCTCATCATGGTCATCATCGTGGCCATCCTCGCCCTGGTGGTGGTCAACGCCCTGGCCGAAAGCCCGTGGGGCGTCTTCTCCGTTGGCATGACCATCCCCATCGCGCTGTTTATGGGCGTCTACCTCCGGTTCCTGCGGCCGGGCAAGGTGATGGAAGTTTCGCTGATCGGGTTTGTCCTGCTGATGGCGGCCATTATCGGGGGCGGCATGGTGGCTCAGACCCAGTGGGGCGTGGACATCTTCACCCTGGACCGGGTGACCATCGCCTGGGGCCTCATTGTTTACGGCTTCATCGCGGCGATCCTGCCGGTCTGGCTGCTTCTGGCCCCCCGGGACTACCTGTCCACGTTTATGAAGATCGGCGTGATCGTGATGCTCGCGCTGGCCATCATTGTGGTCCGCCCGGAGATTACCGTTCCGGCGTTCAGCGAATTCGCCAGCAGGGAGAACGGCCCCGTGTTCCCCGGCGCGCTGTTCCCGTTCCTGTTCGTGACCATCGCCTGCGGAGCCCTGTCCGGCTTCCATGCGCTGATCTCCTCGGGCACCACCCCCAAGCTGGTGGAAAAGGAACGGCAGACCCGCTTCATCGGTTATGGCGGCATGCTGATGGAGTCCTTCGTCGCCATCATGGCCCTGCTGGCAGCAATCTCGATTGACCGCGGCCTCTACTTCGCCATGAACTCGCCCGCGGCCCTGACCGGCGGAACCGTCGAAACGGCCGCCACATGGGTCAACAGCCTCGGCCTGTCCGGCGTCAACCTCAGCCCGAACCTGCTCTCGGAGACCGCCGCGAACGTGGGCGAGGAAAGTATCGTCTCCCGCACCGGCGGCGCACCCACACTGGCCGTGGGACTCGCCCACATCATGCAGCAGTTCATCGGCGGCACGGCCATGATGGCGTTCTGGTACCACTTCGCCATCATGTTTGAAGCCCTCTTCATCCTCACCGCTGTTGACGCCGGAACGCGCGTTGCCCGGTTCATGCTCCAGGATTCCATCGGCAACTTTGTTCCCAAGTTCAAGGAAGCGTCCTGGCGGCCCGGCGCCTGGCTCTGCACGGCGGTCATGGTGGGTGCCTGGGGTGCGGTGCTGCTGATGGGCGTGACTGATCCGCTGGGCGGCATCAACACGCTGTTCCCGCTGTTCGGCATCGCCAACCAGTTGCTGGCCGCCATCGCCCTGGCTGTTTGCCTGGCCATCGTGGCCAAGCAGGGCACCTTCAAGTACCTCTGGATCGTGGCCTTGCCGCTGGCCTTCGCAGCGGTGGTCACCATTACCGCCAGCTACCAGAAGATCTTCTCGCCCACCCCGGCGGTGGGGTACTTCGCCAACAACGCCGCCTTCAGCAAGGCGCTCGCGGACGGGAAGACCGAATTTGGCACGGCTAAATCGGTGGCAGCCATGGAAGCTGTGGTGCGCAATACCGCTATCCAGGGCTGGCTTTCAGTCATCTTTGTGGTGCTCAGCATCGTCGTGATCGCGACGGCGTTGCTCGCCACCGTGAATGCGTTCCGGAGCCGCGCACACGGGACAGCCGTGAAGGACAACGAGGATCCCGCCAGGCCTTCGCGCGTCTTTGCCCCCGCCGGGCTGATTCCCACACCCGCCGAGCGGGAGCTGATGGCTGAATGGGACAAGGTCCCGGCCGAGCTGAGGTTCGAGCGGGCAGGACACCACTGATGAGCACCGGACTGGCTGCCGTCACCCGCGGCTTCCGCGGGTTCGCGCGCTACCTCGGCGGTGTCCTGGGGGCGGACGCCTACACCAAGTATCTGGAGCACCACCAGGCCTCAGGGCACAACACGCCGCCGCTGAGCGAGCGGGAGTTCTGGCGGGACCGGACGGACCGGCAGGACTCCAATCCGCAGGGCCGGTGCTGCTGATTGGGTCCTGCAACGGATGATTGAGCCCATAGCGGACAGCGTGTCAGCGGAGTTCATGGAGTGGACCCCGGGCGGATCGCTCATGAGAGTATGAACGCATGAGCGATCCGAACGACACTCAGGCACCTGAGGACCTCCCGGTAGAGGGCACCACCATCGATGACAGCCAGCCGGCGCCAGCGCCGGCCGTGCCGGAAAACGGCAGCAAACCCAAAGGCAGCAACCTGCAGGACCTGGTTGATGAACCGGCCAAGGTGATGCGGATCGGCACAATGATCAGGCAGCTCCTGGAGGAGGTGAAGTCCGCCCCGCTGGACGACGCCGCACGGGGAAGGCTCGCCGAAATCCACGAGCGCTCCATCAAGGAGCTCGAGGACGGGCTGGCGCCTGAACTGGTGGAGGAACTCGACCGGATCAGCCTGCCGTTCTCTGACGACGCCACCCCCTCCGACGCTGAACTGCGGATAGCGCAGGCCCAGCTGGTGGGCTGGCTCGAAGGGCTGTTCCACGGCATCCAGACAGCCATCGCAGCACAGCACGCCGCCCGCGAACACGCCGCGGCGCAGTTGCAGCTCCGGCAGCTCCCGCCTGGCACGGTGATCGCGCCCGGTGTGGTGATCGGGGAAAACGGCGAGCCGCAGCGTGCCCCCGCCGGCCCCCGGCCCGCCGCTCCAGGC
>NZ_VHIJ01000003.1:0-35536 GCF_006680095.1 Pseudarthrobacter sp. B4EP4b
GCACAGCCCCCGCCCCGGCCTCTACCGACCCTGTTGCTCCCCGCGTTGCCCCCGCCGCCGGCGGCCCGGAACCCCAAGGTGCGGCAGCCAGCACAGCCGACGCCGAATGGCTGCGGGTGCACCCGGCGTCACCTTTTGTGCGTGGCTGGGTGGCCTTGGCTGCCATCGGCTTCTTTTTCGGCCGGGACGTTTTTGAGCGGGCGCTCCAGGGACGGCCGATCCTGGAGGACGAGTTCGCCGGCCGGGCGCCCTGGCTGCTGGCCGGCGGCGGCATCATGCTGGCGATTGCGGTGCTGGGGTTCATCCTCACCTGGTACTTCACCAAATACCAGGTGTCCGGAGGCTACGTCCGGGTGAATACCGGCTTCATTTTCCGGCAGCAGCGCCAGGCACGGCTGGACCGGGTGCAGGCCATCGACATTGAGCAGCCCCTGCTGGCCCGGATTTTCGGCCTGGCCGAGCTTAAGTTCGAGGTGGCCGACGCGGGGGAATCCGCGGTACGCCTTGCCTACCTCACCATGGACGAAGCCCGTCAGCTCCGCGCCACCATCCTGGCGCGCGCCGCGGGTGTGGCCGTGGACCCCTCCCGCCCCGACGCGTCGGCACCCGAGGCGCCGGAATATCCGGTACTGGCAGTGCCGCCGTCGCGCCTTATCGGTTCCCTGCTGCTCAGTGAGCAAAGCGTCTTTGTGCTGCTGGGCGGGGTGGCGTCCGTTGTTCTTTCCGCCGTCACTGACAACCGCGGTTTCTACTTTTACCTGATTCCGGCGGCCCTGGGCCTGGCGGCAAGCTACTGGAACCTGTTCAACAAGGGCTACAACTTCACAGCGGCCATCTCGCCGGACGGCATCCGCCTCCGCTACGGGCTGCTGGACACCCAGGCCCAGACGCTTCCGCCCGGCCGGATCCTGGCGCTGAAAGTCGGCCAGCCTCCATTGTGGCGGGCGCTCGGCTGGTACCGGATCCAGGTCAACGTGGCCGGGTACGGCGGCGTCGAGAACGCTGCCGAGGGCTCCGCCCGGACCACGCTGCTGCCGGTGGGCAGGCTGGAAGACGTGATGGCGGTCCTTGCGCTTGTGCTTCCGGATCCGGGCACGCCGGATCCTGCCGCCGTCTTCGGCGTAGGGCTCCATGGCATGGATTCCGACGGCGGGTTCGTCACCACGCCGCGCAGGGCCCGCCTGCTTGCGCCGCTGGGCTGGCGCCGGAACGGTTTTGCCGCCACGGACACCGCACTGCTGATCCGGTCCGGCCGCTGGTGGCGTGAACTTGTGATGGTGCCGCACCAGCGGACCCAGTCCCTGGCACTGCACCAGGGCCCGCTGGCGCGCCGGTTCCGCGTGGCTGACCTGGTATTGCACACCACTGTTGGGCCGGTTATACCGCGGTTGCGGCAGGCCGCCGAGGAGCAGGCCCTCGCGCTCTTTGACGCCCAGTCCGCCCGGGCGAGGCTGGCGCGTAAGCGGCAGACCACTGAACAGTGGCTGGCCCAGGTGGCCCCTGGCATCCCGCTCGGTGATGCCGGGCTTCCGGGTGAGCCCGTCACCGGGCCCGAGCTGGCAAGTGAGCATGAGCCGGCGGAGGGGCCTACTGAAACCCCGATCCCAACCCAGAAAGGCCAGCATCATGGCTAAGCCCGGGCGCCTCGGCGTCGGAATCATCGGTGCGGGCAAGGTGGGCGCGGTACTCGGCGCAGCCCTGCGCGCAGCCGAACACGCCGTCGTCGGAGTCTCCGCTGTTTCGGACGCAAGCCGTGAACGCGCGGAAACGCTGCTGCCTGGAGTTCCCGTCCTGGAAATCCAGGAAATCGTGGAGCGGGCGGAACTGGTGCTGCTGGCCGTGCCGGACGACGCCCTGCCTGGCCTGGTTGACGGATTGGCGAAACTCGGTGCATGGCAGCCGGGCCAGCTGGTTGCGCACACGTCCGGCCGGTTCGGGGTGGGGGTGCTGCGTCCGGTGCGCGCGGCCGGCGCCGTCCCGCTGGCGCTTCATCCTGCCATGACTTTCACCGGGATGAGCCTAGACCTGACCCGGCTGCTGGATTGCACGTTCGGGGTCACCGCCGACGCCGCCATGCTGCCCATTGCGCAGGCGCTGGTGGTGGAAATGGGCGCAGAACCGGTGGCCATTGCCGAGGCCGACCGGATCCTTTACCACGCAGCCCTGGCGCACGGATCAAACCATCTGGTGACCCTTGTGGCGCAGGCTTCCGAGCTGCTGCGCGATGTCGGCGTCGAATTGCCGGAGCGGATGCTGGGTCCGTTGTTGCGGGCCACCCTGGAGAACGCGCTGGCGTCGGGGGAGTCCGCCCTGACCGGGCCGGTGGCGCGGGGCGATGTGGGAACCGTGAAAGCCCACGCGGAAGCCTTGCGGGAGTTCGACGGCGGACGGCAGGGCGATGTGCTGGCGGCTTACCTTGCCATGGCGCGCGCCACAGCCCTCCGCGCCGAGGGGCGCGGGCTGCTCAAACCTGACCAGCTGGGGGAACTGCGCAAGGCCCTGGAACCGGAGGAAGACTGAAGATGCCCATCAAACTCGTCACAACTGTTGCTGATCTGCACGCCCAGAGCGCCCGGCTCCTCACCGAGAAAAACGGAACGTCCCAGGGCCTGGTTCCAACGATGGGCGCACTCCACGAGGGGCATGCCGCCTTGGCCCGGACCGCCGTCGAGCAGAACGACGTTGTGGTGGCCACCATCTTCGTCAATCCGCTGCAGTTCGGTGATGCCACGGACCTGGACCGCTATCCGCGGACGCTGGATGCCGACCTTGCCCTGCTGGAAGCGCAGGGCGTGGACCTGGCTTTTGCGCCGTCCGTGGAGGAGGTGTATCCCGGTGGCGAACCGCTGGTGCGGATCACCTCCGGCAGACTCGGTGAGAAGTGGGAGGGGGCTTCCCGGCCCGGCCACTTTGACGGCGCCCTCACCGTAGTGGCCAAGCTGCTGCATTACGGAACCCCCGGGGCCGGGCTGTCCGCTGGCATGGGGGTGCATGGTGAGGCTGGCCTGCCGGCCTACCGCGCCTACTTCGGCCAAAAGGACGCCCAGCAGTTGGCGCTGGTCCGGCGGATGGTGGCGGACCTGAACTTCCCGGTGGAGATCGTGGGCGTGCCCACCGTCCGCTCAGCCGATGGGTTGGCGCTCTCCAGCCGCAACCGCTTCCTGTCCGACGACGAGCGCGAGGCTGCGCTGGTGCTGTCGCGGGCGTTGCTGCTGCTTGAGGAGCGGGCAAAAGCGCGGGAGCCGCTGGACCTGGAGTCTGCGCAGGCGATGGTGGAGTCGCAGCCGCTGGTGGGGTTGGACTATTTCGATGTGGTGGATCCTGACACGCTTGAGCCCTTGGCGGAGAACTGCCGGGAGACGCCGTTCCGGGGCGAGGCTTTGGCCCTCATCGCTGCCAAGGTGGGGCCGGTGCGGCTGATCGACAATATGCCGCTGAGCTCCTAGCGCCAGTGCATTCCCCTGCTTGAGCTGCTGGCGCTTGCAGGTTCCTGAACCTGTTGCGCAGGCGGAAGCTTCCCGGGCCGCGGGCTGGCTTGCCGCAATACCTGCTGAGGTTTGTCGCTAGATTCCAGGCCGGCCGCGGCTGGTCATGAGCTGTTCGAGGAGCGCCTGTTCTGGACGGCCCGGGTTCCGGGCGACGCAGCGGCGGAGCCTGGCCCTGGCGAGCTCCTCGCCCGGCTCGTGGCTGCAGAGGATCTCGTCGATGATCTCTTGGGCCTGCCATCGAAGTGACTCGATGGCGAACTGGCGGATCTCGGCCGGAGTGTCGCCACTCATCCACGGATCGGGATCCGAGGGCACGCTTTGGAACATCCGCTCTGCTGACATAGGAGCCTCCTTGCACCAATCCGAGCGGCCGGTGGGCTGGCCCCTGCGGCGTAGTAAGCACTGCGCGTAAGGGAACAGTACAGCGGGAAAGACCGGTCTGTCTTCCCCTCACGGCGGTAAACTGGAATTGTCATGAATCCAGAAGCGGAGTATCCAGCAGTCAATGCGCTTGACCAGGAATTGTCAGCCGAGCCTGCGGCGGCCGTTCATGCGCCTGTGGTTGCTGAACCGCCCGCTCAGGAGAGTGCTGCCGCCAAGTCCGTGGCCAGGATCATGACGGTGGCTTATGAGCTTTTCTCCCGGCGAGGCGTCCGGGATGTCGGCGTGAATGAACTGATTGAACGGTCCGGGGTGGCAAAGGCCACGTTCTATCGCCATTTCCCGTCGAAGGACGCCCTGGTCCTGGCATTCCTCGAACAGCGGGACAAGCAGTGGACCGTGGAGGCGATCGTCTCCGAAGCCCGGCGCCGCGGTAACACACCCATCGAGCAACTGTTAGCCATTTTCGACGTCTTCGGAGACTGGTTCCTGCGGGAGGACTTCGAGGCCTGCTCCTTCATCAACGTCCTGCTGGAGATGGGCCCGGCGCACCCGCTGGGCCAGGCCAGCATCGACTACCTCGCGAAGATCCGGGGACACGTGCAGGCGTTGGCTGCAGAAGCCGGGCTGGAGCGTCCGGACGAATTCGCGCGGTCTTGGCACATCCTGATGAAGGGCTCCATCATCTCCGCCACCGAGGGCGACATGCAGGCAGCCAAGCGCGCCCAACAAATGGCAGGCTGGCTGATCGAGCACCACCGCTGAAGCTGAGTTGATTGTGCCAGCGGGGTGCCGGTGTGCAGCCCAAGGCAATCTCTGCCGCCGACATTAGCCCGATAGCAAGGCTACGAGGGCAGCTTCGAATTGGCTCTTTTCGATCGGCCGGACCTTGGGTATTTCCGTTGCACCCGGCAGCTGCCCGGCTGTACCCGGTGCGCGCGGCAGAATCCCGGGTGGCCATTGGGGTGGTTCGTGGTCGGGTTGTTCGGTTTTGTAGTGGCGGCCGGTGGGTGAGGTCCAGCCGGGTGGTTCGGTTCCAGTGGCTGGGGCGGGTTCCCAGCCACTGTTGTGTTTGAGGCGGTGGTGTTTCGGGCAGAGTTGGGCCAGGTTGCTGATCCCGGTATGTCCGCCGTGTTGCCAGGCTTGAAGGTGGTCGGTGTCGTTGTCGAAGGATGGGTTGTTGCAGCCAGGGAAGGTGCATTTTCCGTCCCTGAGCTGGAGTGCTTTTTTCATGGCTTTGGTGAGCCGGTAGCTGGTGCGGCCGATTTCCAGTGGTGCCCCGTCCCGTGGGTCGACGAGGACCCGGTAGAACGAGGTGGCTCCGTTGGCGAGGAGTTTTCTGGCCATCGAGGCGGGGATGGGGCCGTAGCCGTCCAGGTTTGCCGGTTCGTCCGTGATGTCGAAGAGGGCGAGTACCGGGACGGTAACCAGGACGTCCGCCTTGGGTACCGGGACGTTGCCGAGGTCCGCGTACCCGTTGCCGCCGTTGGCCTCGTCCTCTTCGGCGCCGGTGGCGGTGTCGTTGATGTCGGCCGGCGTGAGCGAGGCCAGCCCGATCGTGTCTTGGTCGCCGGCTTCGGTGGTTACCGGGTTGCCTTCACCCGGGTTGCTTTGTCCCTCGTTTCCTTCGCCTGTGGTGTTTTGTGCTGTGCTGGTTCCGTTGGTGTTGGGTGTGTTGGTGTGGGTGAGGGTTGGGCCGGCGCGGAGGAGGAGGTTGGCGGCGATGTCGGGGCGGAGTTGGGTGATGGTGCGGGGTTCGTTGGGGCCTTGGAGGCCGCGGGCGATGGCGGTGGTGCGGTTCCAGATGGCTGAGCCCTGGTCTGCGGGGACGTAGAGGGAAACCCAGGCCATGCCGTCGCGGTCCGGGGTGTATTCCATCCTCCGGTCCGCGGCGCACTTGGTGTGGCGTTTGTCCAGGGATTCGGGGTGGTGGCGTTCGCGCCAGTTTCGGACCCTGGTGCGGAACCGTGAGGGGACGAGTTCTCCGGTGGCGGCTCCCCGGGCCGGGTTGGGGTTCAGGACATGCTTGACGAGGGCGGCGGCGCCGGTGGGGTCGAGGCTGTCGGTTTCGTCGGCGATGATTTTGGCGTGCGTCCAGGAGATGGCCCCGGCGCGGAGGGCGTCCATGGCCGGGGGCAGGGCGGTGAGCTGCCGGGATTGGGTGATGAGTGCCCCGGCGGCGGGGGAGCTGATGGTCAGGACCCCGGCGATTTCCTCGACCGCGGACATCTCGGCGTAGGTCCGCTCGTGCACGGGCGCTTCCGGCGGGATCATCGCATGCTGGATTTCAATAGCTTCGGCAGCGTCCCGGGCCTTCACCGCGGCGATTTGGGCTTCCAGCTGCTTCGTTACCGCCAAGCGCTCGAGCCGGATCTCATAGCGACGCTGCAGCACATCCACAACAGCTCCGCCACAAGCAGCGCCATCGGCACCGGCGCCGGCATCGGCTTCCAGCCGCTGATCTTCGAGGAACAGTGCATCGAGCCGGGCAACGGAGGCGTAAATGCCCTCCATCGTTGCCGCCGTACCCGCGCCGTTTCCCATACAAGAATCATCCATCGAGGCACTGACATTCCGATGGGCGCATGGATTCTGAAGAGCGCATGCCGGCGCGTTGGAAATTGCAGGCCCGACCGTCCCGTCAATGCCTTCGCCCGCATCGAATCTCCTCATAAAGACATCCTCAGTGGAGGCCCTGACATTCTTCGTCCATGCCCCGGTTTGGCACCTCTGGTAACGAAATAGCGACGCCCGCCGTCGCACGCCGGCGCCCGGCCGCCGTCGTAATGGTCCTCCCTGCCCCTACGCGGAACAAACGCAAATATAGTCAGCTTGCTTATCACTTCTCCTTTTCCTACGCTGGAAGCTGTCAGGCAAACAACTCTCGAAGCGGTAGTCCGCGCCCTCAAAGACGCGCGTCAGGCCGCTTCACATGAGGAGGAAAAATGGCAGAACACAGCATCACAGGCAAGAAGGTGGCATTCCTGCTGACGGACGGCGTGGAGCAGATTGAGTTGACCAGCCCCTGGCAGGCGGTCAAGGATGCCGGTGGCCAACCCACCCTGGTGGCGCCAAAGAGCGGAAAGCTCCAGGGCTTCGAGGGCACAGAAAAGGGCGACACGTTCGACGTCGACCTCACGGTGGCAGAGGCGAACGCTTCGGACTTTGATGCCCTGGTCCTGCCCGGCGGCGTCGTTAACGCCGATCACCTCCGCGTGGACAAGGACGCCCAGGCTTTCACCAGAAGCTTCTTTGAACAGCACAAGCCGGTAGCCTCCATCTGCCACGGACCCTGGCTGCTCATCGACGCCGGCGTCATAAGGGGCCGCAACGTCACCTCCTACCACACGCTCGAGACCGACCTGAAGAATGCCGGCGCCAACTGGACCGACGAGGAAGTGGTGGTTGACCAGGGCCTGGTCACCAGCCGCAATCCGGACGATCTCCCGGCATTCAACAGCAAGCTCGTCGAGGAGATTTCCGAAGGCCAGCACGCCGGCCAGACGGCCTAAAAGCACCCATTGTTCCCTCAGGGTTAAAGAAAAAATACCGTGCGGAGGAATTACTCCAGCCGGTAGAGTGTTGGAGTCTGCAGCGACGCTGATCGCGCACCTTTCAAACAACTCCCTGAGGGAACACCCATGTCTACCGAAGTCTCTCCGAACGCCAGCGGCAAGTCCGTCCAAACCGAAGGAACCACGCCCGCCGCGCCGGAGAAGATGTCCCGCGAATCGGTGACAGTCATCAGCACGCTGCTGGTGGCGACGTTTGTGGTGATCCTCAACGAGACCATCATGAACGTCGCCCTGCAGCGGCTCATGGTGGACCTCCAGGTGGATGCCCCCACCGTCCAGTGGCTCTCCACCGGTTTTATGCTCACCATGGCCGTGGTCATTCCCACCACCGGGTTCATCCTGCAGACCCTGTCCACCCGCGCAGTATTTATGCTCGCGATGGGGCTTTTCGCCGGTGGCACGGCACTTGCCGCAGTAGCTCCGGGCTTTGAGATCCTGCTGCTGGCGCGCATCGTCCAGGCCGGCGGCACCGCAATCATGCTGCCCCTGCTGATGACCACCATCCTCACGCTGGTTCCCATGGCAAAGCGCGGCGCAGTAATGGGCAACGTCAGCATCGCCATTTCCGTCGCGCCCGCGATGGGCCCCACCGTTTCAGGGCTCATCCTTGAACACTTCACCTGGCGCTTCATGTTCGTGTTCGTCCTCCCGGTGGCCCTCGCGGCCCTCGCCATCGGTGCCAAGTACCTGACAAACGTCGGCGAGACGGAAAAGGCCAAGCTCGATGCCCTTTCGGTCATCCTCACCGTTCCCGCCTTTGGTGGCCTGGTCTACGGCCTCAGCCAGATCGGCGGCGGCCAAGCCGGTCCGGGTGTTGCAGCTATCTCCGCACTGGTCATCGGCGTCGCCAGCCTCACCGTCTTTGTCCTCCGCCAGCTCCGCCTGCAGAAGGGCGACGCCCCGCTGCTGGATCTCCACGCGTTCAACTTCCGTATGTTCACCGTCTCGGTCCTGCTGATGGTGGTGGCCATGATGGCCCTGTTCGGCGGCGTCATCCTGCTCCCCCTGTACCTTCAGGAAATCCGCGGGCTCGGCTCCCTCGAGACTGGCCTCGCGCTACTGCCCGGTGGCCTGGCCATGGGCCTGCTGGGTCCGGTCATCGGCCGGCTCTTCGACAAGGTAGGCCCGCTGCCGCTCACGGTCACCGGCTCAGTCCTGATGGTGGTGGCGCTGTGGCAGTTTTCAATGCTCGACGCCGGCACCCCCGTCTGGTGGATTGTCACCTTGCACGTAGGGTTGAGTTTCGGACTTGCGCTGTTGTTCACGCCGGCCTTCACCACGGGCCTGAACCCGCTTCCGCCACACCTTTACTCGCACGGGTCCGCGATCATGAGCACCACGCAGCAGGTGGCCGGTGCCGCCGGTACTGCCCTGCTGGTGTCCATCTTCGCCGTGGTTTCGGCGGCGTCGGGCCTCGTCGCGGGGATGAGTGCCGCCTTCCTGACGGCAACCGTCATCGCCTTTGCCGCCGTCGTACTCTCCGCCATGATGCGCAAGACCGAAGGGGTCGGGGCGGGCCACGGAGGCCACTGACCCCGCCTACTGACCCAAGTGGATCGCAGTTACGTCGCGAAAACCGCTTTTCGCGACGTAACTGCTACCTACCTGGAGAGTCAGCCGGCGTAGAAGTCCGCCAGCTCCTTGATCAGCTTGTCCGGGGCCTTGATGACGCCGTCGTGGCCGAATCCGGGCAGGATGGTGTAGCTGGAGCCGGAGAGCACGTCGTGGATCTGGCCGCACGCCACCCCGAAGTAGGCCGGGCTCTTTTCGCCCACCACAATCAGCGTTTCCAGCGGCAGTTCCAGGAACGGCTCGGCCGGCATATCCGCGGCAATGATCGCCTTGATCTCCCGGACGCCGGTGCGCATCAGCTCGCGCTGCTGCTTACCCTCCGACGTTCCTGCCGTGAGCTTGTTGGCAAGGGTCAGCATGGAGAGCGGCATGCGGGAGGAGAAGGCGCCACCGGCTTCCAGGCCGCGCTGCAGGACGGCGAGGGCGCGGTCATCATCCCCGGCCGCGATAGCGCGCTCGTACTCGGCGGTCCAGTCCGCCTTGACGCTGTGGTTCACGGAGACGGCGGGATCGTAGACGGCGAGCCGTTCCACGGGCAGCGTGCGGGCCGCATGCAGTGCGACAGCCCCGCCAAAGCTGTGGCCGAAGACGTCCGTGCTGGAGGTGTGCTTCATCACGCTATCGAGGTCCCGGATGTCCACATCCAGGGTGTAATCCTCCGGCTGCGGCGATGATGAACCCCGGCCCCGGCGGTTGAACGTGTGGACCGGCCGGCCCAAGGCAGCGCTGAGTTTCTGCGCGAACTTGGTGTAATCCGCGGCAGTCACCAAGGACGGCGGGACAACCACCACGCCTGAACCGGCGGAAGCCAGTTCCGCGCCGGTGGAAAAGAGCTCCAGAGTGCCGCCGTCGGGGGTCCTGATGTTCTCACGCGTCATGTTCCGAGCCTAGCCGAGCAACCTGAACGCGGGCACCATGGACACTGCACCGGCTCTCGGCGCTGACATCAGTCGAGGCGTTTGATGAGTGCCGCGCTCTGCTCCCGGATCGCCGGCAATTCAGCAGCCAGCCCGCACAGGATGAGCGCGGCATCCGCGGCCTGCCGGGGAGAGCCGGAGGTGGCGAGGCCGTCCGCCCGGAGGTTGATCAGCGATTCGACCAGGCGGAAGGCCAGGTCGCCGGGATTGGCGCCGGCCAGGGCCGAGGTTCCGGCGGGGGACAGGGCCGCGCCGAGCTCCCCGTACAACGTGCGCAGCTCCTGCCGCGCTGCCAGGAACCGCTGAAAGCGGCCGCTGCGCGCCTCGGGCAGGTGGTACAGGACGCCGAGATTCCAGCGTGCGCTGCACAGTTGCGTCCCGTCGTAAAGGGCGACGGCGTGAAGGCGGCTCCCAGCCGGCACTTCAGCGGGTGCCAGGGCCGCCACTGCCCGGGCGAACTTGAGCCCGCCGGAGACCGTGCCCTCCAGGAGGTCCTCGAGGATGTCGTCCTTGGTTTTGAAGTGGTGGTAGAGCGAGGACTGCCTGATTCCCACGGCATCGGCGATGGAGCGGGTGGAGGTGTTGGCGAAGCCCTGGGTGGTGAAGAGTTCAGCCGCCGCATCCAGGATTTCCTCACGGGCGGTGGCGCCTGGCCTGGAGGGCTGTTGGCTGCGGGGGCGTCCCGGTCCGGCTGAGGTCACTGCCTCATTCTTGCATCATGCCGGGTGCCCTTTGAGCGCCCGAACGGGCGGTGAGGGGACGGAAATACAACGGAAACAAGATGTCAATGCGCCTTTTACAGAGGTGAAACTGTTTGGGGACATCGCGCTGGAAAACTATCAAGTGACCGGTATTCCGCAGCCATCGGCCGAGGGCTGCATTACCGCCGGCCCCCTCGCCTTTCCAGCCCCCGGAGAATCCGATGACCTCAACAGTTCTTCCCACCGTCCACGCGGACGATGCAGATTTGACGTCCCTTGGCTATGAGCCCACCCTCCACCGGAAACTCGGCCGCTACGCTTCCTTTGCCGCCGGCTTTTCCTTCGTCTCCATCCTCACCACCATCTTCCAGCTCTTCGCCTTCGGCTACTCGTTCGCGGGGCCGGCCTTCTTCTGGACCTGGCCGGTAGTGCTGGTGGGCCAGCTCCTGGTGGCACTGAACTTCGCGGAGCTCGCCGCCCGCTATCCGCTGTCCGGAGCCGTGTACCAGTGGGCCCGGCGGGTGGGCGGCGAGGGCGTGGGCTGGTTCGCCGGCTGGTTCATGGCCATCGCCCAGGTGGTCACCGCCGCTGCCGCCGCCATCGCCCTTCAGGTGGTGCTGCCTCAGCTGTGGGACGGGTTCCAATTGGTGGGAGGTGATTCCGCCTTGAACACCGTGACGGGAGCCGCCAACGCAGTGATCCTGGGCGCCGTGCTTTTGGTGGCCACCACCATCATCAACTCCCTGGGCGTCAAGCTGATGGCCCACGTGAACTCGGTGGGCGTGACCTGCGAGATCGTGGGCGTCGCCGCCGTCATCCTGGCCCTGATCAGCGCCGCCCAGCGCGGACCGGACGTTGTTGCGGACACCACGGTGCTTCAGAATTCTGATCTTGGTGCCGTGGGAGCCTTCCTGGTTTCCGGGCTGATGGCCGCCTATGTGATGGTGGGCTTCAACTCCGCCGGTGAACTCTCCGAAGAAACCAAGGACCCGCGCCGGACCGCTCCCCGCACCATCCTTTCCGCCCTGCTCATCTCCGGAATCGGCGGCGCGCTGATGATCATCACCGCCCTGATGGCAGCCCCCAGCCTCGACGACGGCCGGCTCGCCACCGAAGGCCTGCCCTACGTCCTCACCGCCGTCCTGGGTACCTTCTGGGGCAAGGTCCTGCTGGTGGACGTAGCCATCGCCATCTTCGTCTGCACCCTGGCCATCCAGACCGCGGGTTCACGCCTGGTGTTCTCCATGGCCCGCGACGGCAAACTCCCTGCCTCGGTGCTGCTGTCCTCCGTCCACCCCACCCGCGGCACGCCCATGTGGCCCTCGATCGTCATCGGCGCCCTGGCCGTGGGCGTCCTGGCCATCAACGTGGGCAACGCGGCGCTGTTCACCACCCTCTGCAGCGTCTGCATCGTGATGGTCTACCTCGCCTACCTCCTGGTCACCGTGCCCCAGCTCTTCAACAGGCTCCGGGGCGACTGGAACCAGGTGGGGCAGACCGTTCCGGACGGCCTCTTTTCCCTGGGCCGCTGGGGCCTTCCCGTCAACATCCTCGCCGTCCTCTACGGCGCTGTGATGGTGGTCAACCTGGCGTGGCCGCGGCCCGAGGTGTATGACCCCTCCGGGGAGAACCCCGTGCTGCTCTACTCCGCGCCGCTGATGGTGGCAGTGGTCCTGCTCATCGGTATGTGGGTCCGCCGCCGGACCCTGCGCACCGCCGAATAACAGCCTTTCAGAACTCAGGCCGCAAAGCTCGCAAAGCCCTCAGAACACAGGATTGACATGACACAAGTAACTGAAAGTCCAGCAGCCGCAGGCACTGCCACCACCGCAGGCGCCCGTGCCCACGCAAGGGAGCAGCACGGCCGGACCGTGGACACCATGCGGTACGTCCCGGCCGCCGGCGCCCCGGCGCGCCTTCTGGCCGGACTGCCCGACGGCGCATCCCCCACTTGGGCCGAGTCCCTCGCCTTCGGCCGCTACACCACCCTGGCCCTGGCCCGCGGCACCCGGATCAGGCTCACGGACACCGCCGGGGACGCGTGCGTGCACGCCCTCCTCTACCGGACCGGAGCACTGTACGAGCGCCTCAACGTCGCTGACACGGTCAAGGTCCCGTGGCAGGCTTACCCCACCACCGGACACCCGCTGCTGTCCGACGCCGGCCGCCTGATGGCCACGATCGTCGCCGATTCATCCGCCCGCCACGACGCCCTGACCGGTGCCACCACCCTGGAGGGCAACACGGCAAAGTATGGTGCGGGAACGGCCCACAGCGCATCCCCGGCCGCCCGCGAACTGCTCACCCTCGGAGCATTGAAAAACGGGCTGGGCCCGCGTGACGTCGCTCCGTCCCTGTCTCTCTTCAAAGGCACCGCCGTGGACCCGGCCGGAAGCATCACGTTCACCGGAAGCGCCGGGCCAGGTGCCGCCGTCGAACTCCTCCTCCAGCTGGACGCCGTGCTGGTCCTTGCCAATACCGCGCACCCGCTGGACCCCCGCGCGGATTTCACCGGAACCGCCGTGGACATCGTTGCCTGGCACGCACCGCAGGACCTGGCAGCCCTTGAGGCCGGCACACTCACCGGACGCTTGGCACCCGAACACCTGCAGGCACTGCACAACACCGAACACGACCTGACCGCAAGGAATGCCCGATGAACACCGCCACCTACACCCAGCCCACCGCGGACGCCCGCGAGATCGCGCTAACCCCCGGCGATGTGGTCCTTGATGAATTCGTCGAGGCCCGCGGCCCCTGGTCCGCCGTCGTGGCGGCCGGCGACCTGCTGACCATTGTGGACCTCGAAGGCAACCAGGCCGTGGACTGCCTGCTCTACGCGGCGGCGGACACCACTGTCCGCTACTCCGCGCCTGTCACCATCGCCCGGCAGCAGTCGATTGTCCTCACCACCGGCTCCGTGCTGCGGGCGGACACCGGCGTGGCCCTGATGACCGTCGTGGCGGACGAGGTGGGCGTGCACGACACCATCGGCGGCGCCTGCTCCCAGGAATCCAACACCCTCCGCTACGGCCAGCACACGCGTGAACAGCACGCCTGCGTGGAGAACTTCCTGATCGAGGGCTCGCGCTGGGGCCTGGGCAAGCGGGACCTGGTGTCCAACATCAACTGGTTCATGAACGTACCCGTGGATCCGGACGGCGCCCTGGGCATCGTGGACGGCCTGTCCGCTCCCGGCAAGCGCGTGGCGCTGCAGGCCGAGGTGGACACCCTGGTCCTCGTCTCCAACTGCCCGCAGATCAACAACCCGTGCAACGGCTTCAACCCCACCCCTGTCCGCATGATCGTCACCCGGCCGGAGGCTGCACTGTGACCAACTTCGAGACCCTCCTGATCGCCAACCGCGGTGAAATTGCGTGCCGCATCATCGAATCCGCCCGGAAGCTCGGCCTCCGCACGATTGCCGTCTTCTCCGAAGCCGACCGGGGCGCCAAGCACGTCCGCCTCGCCGATGAAGCAGTCCTCCTGGGGCCGGCGCCGGCCAAGGAGTCCTACCTCCGCGTGGACGCCCTGCTTGAGGCCGCCAAATCCACTGGCGCCGGCGCCATCCACCCCGGCTACGGCTTCCTGTCCGAGGACGCCGCCTTCGCCGAGGCCGTGGAAGCAGCCGGGCTGGTTTTTGTAGGCCCCACCGCCGAGCAACTCCGCATCTTCGGCACCAAGCACACAGCGCGCGACGCCGCCCGGGCGGCCGGGGTGCCGATGATCGCCGGTTCCGGGCTGCTGGAGGACGTGGACGCCGCCGTCGCAGCCTCCGCAACGATCGGGTTCCCACTGATGCTCAAGGCCACCGGCGGTGGCGGCGGCATTGGCATGACGGTCTGCCGCAACGAGGCCGAACTGGTAGACAGCTTTCCCCGCGTCGCGCGCCTCGCCGGTGCCAGCTTCGGCACCGCCGGCGTATTCGCGGAACGGTACGTGGAGAATGCCCGCCACATCGAGGTCCAGGTGTTCGGCGATGGCGAAGGCAGGGTAGTCAGCCTCGGCGACAGGGACTGCTCGCTGCAGCGCCGCCACCAGAAAGTACTGGAGGAAGCCCCGGCGCCGGACCTGCCGGATGAACTGCGCGAGGAACTGCACCGCAGTTCCCGCGCCCTCTGCGCCTCCCTTAACTACCGCTCCGCCGGGACCGTCGAATTCGTCTACGACTCCGCCCGCAAGGAAGCCTCCTTCCTGGAAGTCAACGCCCGGCTCCAGGTGGAGCACCCCGTCACCGAGGCCGTCACCGGCGTGGACCTGGTGGAATGGATGCTCCGCCTGGCCCAGGGCGGAAGCGAAGCTGCAACCGTCCTCGCCGGTGTGCCGGACAGCCTCCCGGTCACAGGCCATGCAGTGGAAGCACGCGTCTACGCAGAGGACCCGGCCCGCGGTTTCCAGCCCAGTGCCGGCACCGTGACCAACGCTGTCTACCCCGCAACGGATGACGTGCGTGTGGATGCCTGGGCCGAAACCGGCACCGACGTTTCCACGAACTACGACCCCCTCCTGGGCAAGATCATCACCTCCGGTCCGAGCCGCACCAACGCCTTCAACCGGCTGTCCGCAGCCCTGGAAAACACCCGGATCGACGGGATCGAAACCAACCTCGGGCTGCTCCGCGCCGCCACCGCCCTCGACATGGTCCGCACCGTCCAACACTCCACCAGCACCCTTGACAACGTGGGGGACCCGGAACCGCGCATCACCGTGGGCCGGCCCGGCCTGCAGACCAGCGTGCAGGACTGGCCGGGCCGCACCGGCTTGTGGCAGATCGGCGTACCCCCGAGCGGCCCCATGGACGATCTCTCCTTCCGGCTCGGAAACACGGCCCTGGGCAACCCCGAAGGTGCTCCGGGCCTGGAATTCACCATGAGCGGCCCCAGCCTGACCTTCACCCACGCCACCACCGTGTGCGTCACGGGCGCTGAAGTAACGGTGACAGTTGACGGGACCGAGGTGCCCGGCTGGGCACCTGTGACGGTCCCCGCGGGAGGAACGCTCGACGTCGGCACGGCCGGCAGCAAGGGCCTGCGCGGCTACATCCTGTTCCAGGGCGGCCTGGACATCCCCAAGTACCTGGGCAGCGCCTCCACCTTCACCCTGGGCCAGTTCGGCGGTCACTCCGGGCGGGTCCTGCGCGCGGGCGACGTGCTGAGGGCGGTCAAGGATGCCAGCAGCGAGGAAGCGCCCACCGCAGCAGTGCCCCTCGACAGCCGTCCGGCCCTCACCTCCACCTGGGAACTCGCCGTGGCCGAAGGGCCGCACGGCGCCCCCGAATTCTTCCAGCGTGAGGACATCGAGGAGCTATACGACGCGGAGTACGAGGTCCACTTCAACTCCGCCCGGACCGGCGTCCGGCTAATCGGCCCCAAACCCCGCTGGGCGCGGACCGACGGCGGCGAAGCCGGCCTGCACCCCTCCAACATCCACGACACCGCCTACTCCGTGGGTGCCCTGGACTTCACCGGCGACACCCCCATCCTGCTCGGCCCGGACGGGCCCAGCCTGGGCGGCTTCGTCTGCCCCGTCACCGTGGTGACCGCCGACCGCTGGAAGCTCGGCCAGCTCCGGCCGGCGGACAAGGTCCGGTTCGTTCCCATCAAAGCCAGCCAGGCGCCGTCGGCCAGGGACCTGGGACCTGGCCGCCAGCTGGTGCTCCCGGGGGATGCCGGCTGGTCCGGTAATTTTTCGACGCACCTCCCCGCGGTCACCCCCGCTGCCGGCCGCACGGTACGCGGCGATGGCGACGACGGCGTGCTGGGCCGGGTGCCCGAAGGTCCCGGCCGCCCGGCGGTGACCTACCGCCGCTCCGGCGACGACAACCTGCTTGTGGAATACGGCGAGATGGTCCTGGACCTGGGGCTCCGCGCCCGGGTGCACGCCCTGCACCAGCACATCGAACAGCTCCGGGTGCCCGGAATCGTGGACCTTACCCCGGGCATCCGTTCGCTGCAGATCAAGGTGGACCCGTCGGTGCTGTCGACCAAGCGGCTGTTGGGCCTGGTCCAGGAGATCGAGGCGGCGCTGCCCGCCAGCTCCGAGCTGGTGGTTCCCAGCCGCACCGTCCGGCTGCCGCTCTCCTGGGACGACCCCGCCACCCGTGAAGCGATCGAGCGCTACATGGCCGGCGTCCGCGACGACGCCCCGTGGTGCCCGTGGAACATCGAATTCATCCGCCGGATTAACGGCCTGGACT
Source organism: Pseudarthrobacter sp. B4EP4b (assembly GCF_006680095.1). Taxonomy (NCBI): domain Bacteria; kingdom Bacillati; phylum Actinomycetota; class Actinomycetes; order Micrococcales; family Micrococcaceae; genus Pseudarthrobacter; species Pseudarthrobacter sp. B4EP4b. The sequence goes on from NZ_VHIJ01000003.1 coordinate 16,831, forward strand.
CCGTGAACGACGTGTTCGACACCGTCTTCAACGCCGAATACCTGGTCCTGGGCCTGGGTGATGTTTACCTGGGCGCTCCCGTGGCCACCCCGCTGGATCCGCGCCACCGCCTGGTCACCACCAAATACAACCCGGCCCGCACCTGGACGCCGGAGAACGCGGTGGGCATCGGCGGCGCCTACATGTGCATTTACGGCATGGAAGGACCGGGCGGCTACCAGTTCGTGGGCCGCACCACCCAGGTGTGGTCGCGCTACGCCGATTCCGCTCCGTTCGAGCCAGGCTCGCCGTGGCTGCTGCGCTTCTTCGACCGGATCTCCTGGTACCCCGTCAGCCCTGAGGAACTCCTGGACCTGCGGGCGGACATGGCCGCCGGGCGCGGCCGCGGCGTGGAAATCGAGGACGGCACCTTCTCGCTGGCCGAGCACGAGGTGTTCCTTGCGGAAAACCGCGAGTCCATCGCGGTGTTCCGCGAAAAGCAGGGTGCGGCTTTCGCCGTCGAGCGGCAGGCATGGGCCGACGCCGGTGAGTTCGACCGTGCCGACGCGCTGGCTGCCGTCGTGGTACCGGCTGCAGACGAGGTGGAGGTTCCGGACGGCGGCTCCCTCGTGGCCGCGCCGTTCGCCGCGAGTGTCTGGAAGGTTGACGTGGCGGAGGGCGACCGGGTGGTCAAGGGCCAGCCGCTGGTATCCCTGGAGGCAATGAAGATGGAAACCGTGCTGGAGGCGCCGTGCGACGGCGTGGTGCTGCGGGTGCTGCCTGTTGCCGGCTCCCAGGTGGTTGCCGGCGAAGCGGTGGTGGTCCTGGGTGGCTCGGACGTGGACTTTGGACTGGTGGGCGAAGAACTGGCGGGCGAAGCCCCTGAACTGGAAGAAGCAGCAGTATGACCAACTCAACCACCGGCCCGGCCACGGCGCGTGTGCAGGCAGCCCTCGCGGCGCTGGAAGCAGTGGACCGTCCGGAAATCTGGATCACGCTCCGCAGCGGGGAGGACCTCCTTGCGGAGGCGGCCGGTATCGACGCCGCGGTGGCGGACGGCGGGGACCTTCCGCTGGCCGGGCTCCTGCTCGCTGTCAAGAACAACGTTGACGTGGCAGGAATACCGACCACGGCGGCGTGCCCCGGCTTCGCCTACCTGCCTGAAAAAGACGCCGAAGCGGTGGCCCGGCTCCGTGCCGCCGGAGCCCTGGTGCTGGGCGCCAGCAACCTGGACCAGTTCGCCACCGGCCTGGTAGGCACGCGCAGCCCGCACGGCGCAGTCCGGGATTCGCGCCGGCCGGAATTCATCTCGGGCGGCTCCAGCTCCGGCTCCGCGGTGGCTGTGGCCCTGGGCCTGGTGGACATCGCCATCGGGACGGACACGGCCGGCTCGGGCCGCGTACCGGCCGGGCTGCAGGGGATCGTGGGAATCAAGCCGACTTTGGATGTTGTGTCCACGGCCGGAGTGGTGCCCGCCTGCAAGTCCTGGGACGCCGTCACTATCTTTGCCCGGCACCTCTCCACGGCCGAGCTTGCCATGGGGGTGATGGCGGGAGACTCCCGGGCGTGGCCGGCGGACATTCGGCTGGCAGCGCCGGAAAAACCCAGGGTGGCCTACCCGGCCACCCTGCCTGCGCTCCCGGAGGCATGGGCAGCAGAATTCCGCCGCAATGTTGACCGGCTCCACGAATCGGGCGTGGACGCCCAACCCATCGAGTTCGATGCCTTCCTTGAGGCGGCCCGGCTGCTGTACGACGGCGCGCTGGTGGCGGAGCGTTTCGCCGCCGTGGGCGGTTTCCTGGAACAGCACGACGGCCGCCCGGACAGCAAGGCGGGCATCAATCCCACCGTGGAACGCATCATCCGGGCAGCGGGCACGGTGCCCGCCCACCTGTATGTCGCCGACACGGCAAAGCTGGAGGTGCTGAAACAGAAGGCGATGGCGGAGCTTGAGGGCTTTGACGCACTGCTGATCCCCACCGCCCCGTTCCATCCCACTCTTGCAGAGGTGGCCGCGGACCCGGTGGGCGTCAACTCCTTAATGGGCACTTACACCAACTTCTGCAACCTGTTCGACCTGTGCGCTGTGGCAGTTCCTGCCGGTGAGGTGGACGGGGCCCAGTTCGGGCTGACAGTGGTGGGCCGGACGTTCGCTGACGCCGTAGCCGCTGACATTGCCCGCCGCCTGGAGGCAACCCCGGCGGCTCCCGCCCTCTTCGCCGGGGGCGCGGCTCCGGCAGTAGCCTGCAGTGGTGACGGCCCGTCGTCGTCCGCTCCCTGGCCGGTAACAGCAGGCGCAAAAGCCGTGCCGCTGGTAGTAGTGGGCGCGCACCGAAAGGGCGAACCCCTGGCGCCGCAGCTCGAGGCGCTCGGCGCCGTTTGGGACGGACCTGTACGCACGGCGGCATGGTACCGGATGGTGTCCCTGGACACCGTGCCGCCCAAGCCGGGCGTGTACCGGTCCGACGACGGCGCGGAGCTCGTGGGGGAGCGGTGGCTTGTGTCCGAAGCGGGGCTGGGGCGGTTCCTGGCCGAACTCCCCGAACCCATGCTGCTCGGGGCCATCGAACTGGCCGACGGCTCCACCGCTGTGGGCTTCGCCTGCGACGCGGTGGCCGCCGCGGGCGGGGAGGACATCACCCGCTACGGCGACTGGCTGGCGGCCAAGGACCACCTGGGCCGGCCCAAGAGCCTCTGGCAGAACCTGGGGGAGGTTGCCTTGGCCGGCTTCAGCCGGGGAACCTAGCCCTTGAAGTACTCGGAGATGTCCGTGACCAGTTCGTCCACGGCGGCCGGAATCGAGCCGTGGAAGCACTTGGGGGAGAGCTCGTAGGTGCTGCCGGGGACTGCGGCGTGCAGCCGCTCGGCTGTTGCCTTGTAATAGCTGGGGCTCTTGCCGCCCGCCATGAAGTGGGTGTTGGTGGGGAGCACGCTGAAGTCCCTGGCATGGTTCGCCTCGTTGTAGGCCGCCCGGAGTTCGCCCACAGCGCTGGGCATCACCTCCTGGAACATCCTGTTCACCTTGGTGCCGGACAGCACGGCCATCAGCCCGGCAAGGACAGGCTCCGGGATCCTCGCCAGGGCCGAGCCCGGTTTGGTTGCCTTCTTCACGTGGGCGAGGGCGCGTCCCACTTTGCCGTTGTTCACGGCGTCTTCGAAACCGTCCAGCCATCCGGTGTCGATGCTGCCGTCGATGTTCACGGCGGCGTCGTACACGGCGAGCTTGTCCGGCACGTACCCGGTGCCGGTAAACTCCTGGACGGCATTGAGTGCCACTGAGCCGCCCAGGCTGTGGCCCAGGATGTTCCTCGCGCCGGTGGCCTCCAGGACCGTCCGGACGTCCGCTATCTCGGTGGCCATCGAGTAGTCCGCCGGTTGCTCTGAGGAGCTGCCGCGGCCGCGCCTGTCGTACACGTCCACGGCCCAGCCCTCACCCAGGCCCTTTGCCAGCGCCGTGGAAAAAGGGCGGTAGATCAGGGCCGTGAGGAACGCGCCGCCGATCAGCACCACGCGGCGTTCGCCGGGGGCGTCTTCGGTGCCGTAACTGTACAAAGCCAGCCGGCCGCCGTCGTGCGTTAAAAGGACCTGTTCTTTCACCACCCCATCCTAGGCAGGCCCGGTTGGGAGGCCGCGCAGCCGGGCCGGCCCGATGCCCGGTAAACTTGATGATTGTGACTTCCCAAAACACCCCCTCGCCCAAGAACGCCCCGGAGCCGCTGGATGCCAGCGAGCAGATGCGGATCCGCATGGAGAAGCGCGCCAAACTGATCGAGCGCGGCGTTGAGGCGTACCCGGTGGGTGTGGAGCGGACGCATTCCCTCGCAGAGATCCGGGAAAAGTACTCCCACCTCCAGGCTGACGACACCACCGGCGACATCGTAGGCGTCACCGGGCGCGTGGTGTTCGTCCGCAACACCGGAAAGCTGTGCTTCGCAACCCTCCAGGAGGGCGGCACGGACGGCAAGGGGACCCGCCTGCAGGCCATGCTCAGCCTTGCCAACATCGGGGAGGAGGCGCTCGCTGACTGGAAGGCCCTCGTTGACCTCGGCGACCACGTATTCATCAAGGGTGAGGTCATCTCCTCCCGCCGCGGCGAGCTGTCCATCATGGCCGATTCCTGGTCCATGGCTTCCAAAGCGCTCCGCCCGCTGCCGGTGCTGCACGCCGAGCTGAACGAGGAAACCCGGGTCCGCCAGCGTTATGTGGATCTGATGGTCCGTGACGAAGCCCGTGAAATGGTCTACACCCGCGCGGCCATCACCCGCTCCATCCGCGAAACGCTGTTCCGGCACAGCTATGTTGAGGTGGAAACGCCCATCCTCAACCTGGTCCACGGCGGCGCGCTGGCGCGGCCGTTCGAGACCCACATGAACGCCTTCGACCAGAAGATGACCCTGCGCATCGCCACCGAGCTCTACCTCAAGCGCGCCGTGGTGGGCGGCATCGACCGCGTCTACGACATGGGCCGGGTTTTCCGCAATGAAGGCGTGGACTCCACCCACAGCCCGGAATTCACCACGCTCGAGTGCTACGAGGCGTGGGCGGACCAGTTTGTGATGGCCGAGCGAATCAAGGAGATCATCCTCGACGCCGCCGACGCCGTGGGTGCCGGCCGCGTCGTGCAGACCGAAGCAGGGGAGATCAACCTCGACGGCGACTGGGCCTGGGTCTCCGTGTACCCGGGACTGTCCGACGCCGTTGGGCAGGACATCACGCCGGACACTCCGCTGGAGGTGCTTCGCGCGATCGCTGAGAAGCACGAGGTCAAGGTGGACCCGAAGTGGGACGCCGAAAAGCTGGTGGTTGAGCTCTTCGGCGAAATCGTCGAGCCCACGCTGCTGAACCCCACTTTCGTTTACGACTACCCGCCGTCGGCCCAGCCGCTGGCCCGCCCGCACCGCAAGGACGGCCGGCTGATCGAGGCCTGGGACCTCATCATCGGCGGCATGGAGCGCGGCACCGCATTCTCGGAGTTGATCGACCCCGTCATCCAGCGCGAACGGCTCACCGAACAGTCCCGCCACGCAGCGGCCGGCGACGATGAGGCGATGCAGCTGGATGAAGACTTCCTGCGGGCGCTCGAATACGGTGCTCCTCCCATGGGTGGCATTGGCCTCGGAATCGACCGGCTGGTCATGCTGTTCACCGGTGCCGGCATCCGCGAAACCATCCTGTTCCCGCTGCTCAAGCCCGAGGGCCACTGATCATGGAGTACGTAGCTGTCCTGCTGCCCTCCCTCGTGGTGGGTTTGCTCTTCTGGTTCGCCATGAAAGCGATCTTTAACGCGGACAAGTCCGAGCGCCAGGCGGAGGCGCGTGCGCAGGCAGAAGCCGAGGCCCGGGCAGCAACTCCGGCGGACCGCAATGACCCCGAATCAAAAGATAAAGCCCCCTGATTTTCCTCATTTATCCCCAGTGGCCATTAGGCACTTTGACGCGTTGCCATAAAAAGAGTCATACTTTTTAGGAAACATCCTGCTTTTCTGAAAACCGAACCCTTTCCAAGAGGAAGTCTTTAAATGGCACAGAAAGTAAACATCATCCTCGTTGATGATCTGGATGGGGGATCCGCAGACGAGAATGTTAAGTTTGGCCTTGACGGGGTCAACTACGAGATCGATCTTTCCGCAGCGAATGCCGCGGAACTTCGCTCCTCACTGGAGCGTTTTGTCGGCGCAGCACGAAAGGCTTCCGGCGGCAGCGGCCGGACTGCCCGGGCAAAAGCGCCCACCGGCGGCCGCAGCCACGATTCGGCCCAGATTCGTCAATGGGCCCGCGAAAACGGCTACACGGTTAACAGCCGCGGCCGAATTCAGGCTGAAATCCAGGAAGCCTACCAAAAGGCCAATTCCTAGTTACGCCGGCACCTCACGTAATAAGCCCTGCTTCCTATTTTGGGAGCAGGGCTTTTTCGGTTGCGGGACTCAAATGGGCGGCACCGCCCGGTAACTGCTCCTGGCGCCATCGGGGTCTTTTGGAGGTGCCGGAACCTTCAAGGCCCGCGCCTTGCATCAAGGATCAGGACCCTGACGCGGCGGCGGCCGTTACTGAGGGTGCGGCTGATGTGACGCGCTCTTCCGTTCCCTCGAGAAAGAGGCTCCTGTGCCTCCTCATCGCCGTGATGGAAGCGCCCCCAAGGGGCTGTTCCAAATATTCCGTGAACACTGCGGTTTCCCCCGTGGCGAACACGCTCCACAAGTATGGGCTGGCCACGTAGCATCAAAGTACGTCGTAGCTAGGAGTGTGGCGAAATGTTTGAGCGATTTACGGACCGTGCCCGTCGCGTAGTTGTGCTTGCCCAAGAAGAGGCACGCATGCTGAACCACAATTACATCGGTACCGAACACATCCTCTTGGGTCTTATCCATGAGGGTGAGGGCGTTGCCGCCAAAGCTCTTGAGTCCTTGAGCATTTCGCTCGACGGCGTTCGCGAGCAGGTGCAGGAGATCATCGGGCAGGGCCAGCAGGCGCCGTCCGGCCACATCCCCTTCACCCCCCGTGCCAAGAAGGTGCTGGAGCTCTCGCTGCGCGAAGCCCTCCAGCTGGGCCACAACTACATCGGCACGGAGCACATCCTGCTGGGCCTCATCCGCGAGGGTGAGGGTGTTGCTGCCCAGGTGCTGGTCAAGCTCGGCGCCGACCTCAACCGGGTCCGCCAGCAGGTCATTCAGCTCCTGTCGGGCTACCAGGGCAAGGAAACCACCGGCGCAGGCGTTGGCTCGGGCCAGCCCGAAGGCGCTCCGGCAGGTTCCGTGGTGCTGGACCAGTTCGGCCGCAACCTGACCCAGGCTGCCCGGGAAAACAAGCTGGATCCGGTCATCGGGCGCGAGCAGGAGATGGAACGCGTTATGCAGGTCCTCTCCCGCCGCACCAAGAACAACCCGGTGCTGATCGGTGAGCCCGGCGTCGGTAAAACCGCCGTCGTCGAAGGCCTCGCCCAGGCGATTGTCCGCGGCGACGTCCCGGAGACCATCCGCGACAAGCAGCTCTACACCCTGGACCTCGGGTCCCTGGTGGCAGGCTCCCGCTACCGCGGTGACTTCGAAGAGCGCCTGAAGAAGGTCCTCAAGGAAATCCGCACCCGTGGCGACATCATCCTGTTCATCGACGAAATCCACACCCTCGTGGGTGCCGGTGCCGCCGAAGGTGCCATCGACGCTGCCTCCATCCTGAAGCCCATGCTGGCCCGCGGTGAGCTGCAGACCATCGGTGCCACCACGCTTGACGAGTACCGCAAGCACATCGAGAAGGATGCCGCGCTGGAGCGCCGCTTCCAGCCCATCCAGGTCAAGGAACCCTCTGTGGCACATGCCATCGAGATCCTCAAGGGCCTGCGTGACCGCTACGAAGCGCACCACCGCGTCACCATCACCGACGGCGCCCTGGCCTCTGCGGCCAGCCTCGCCGAACGCTACATCTCGGACCGCTTCCTGCCGGACAAGGCGATCGACCTGATCGACGAGGCAGGCGCACGGCTGCGCATCCGCCGCATGACCGCTCCGCCGGAGCTCAAGGCCATGGACGAGCGCATCGCCAAGCTGAAGATGGAGAAGGAGTCCGCGATTGATGCGCAGGACTTCGAAGGTGCAGCTGCGCTCCGCGACAAGGAGCAGAAGATGATCACCGAGCGTTCCGAGAAGGAACGCCACTGGAAGTCCGGCGGCATGGACGACATCTCAGAGGTGGATGAGGATCTCATCGCCGAGGTGCTGGCCAACTCCACCGGCATCCCGGTCTTCAAGCTGACAGAGGAAGAATCCTCGCGCCTGCTGAAGATGGAAGACGAACTGCACAAGCGCGTGGTGGGCCAGGACGAGGCCATCAAGGCACTGTCCCAGGCCATCCGCCGCACCCGTGCAGGGCTCAAGGACCCCAAGCGTCCCGGCGGCTCGTTCATCTTCGCCGGCCCCACCGGCGTCGGCAAGACCGAGCTGGCCAAGGCACTGGCGGAGTTCCTGTTCGGTGAAGAGGACGCCCTCATCACCCTGGACATGTCCGAGTACTCCGAGAAGCACACAGTCTCGCGGCTCTTCGGTGCCCCTCCGGGCTACGTCGGCTACGAGGAAGGCGGCCAGCTGACCGAAAAGGTCCGGCGCCGTCCGTTCTCCGTAGTGCTGTTCGACGAAGTGGAAAAGGCCCACGCGGACCTCTTCAACTCGCTGCTGCAGATCCTGGAAGACGGCCGCCTGACCGACTCCCAGGGCCGCGTGGTGGACTTCAAGAACACCGTGATCATCATGACCACCAACCTGGGCACCCGGGACATCTCCAAGAGTGTTGCCACGGGCTTCCAGTCCGGCACCGACACGCAGACCGGCTACAACCGGATGCGTGCCCGTGTCACCGAGGAGCTCAAGCAGCACTTCCGCCCCGAGTTCCTGAACCGTGTTGATGACGTTGTGGTCTTCCCGCAGCTGACCCAGGACGAGATCATCGAGATCGTGGACATGTTCGTGACCCGCCTGGAGAAGCGGCTCAAGGACAAGGACATGGGCATCGAGCTGACCAAGGCCGCCAAGGTGCTCCTGGCAACCCGCGGTTACGATCCCGCCATGGGTGCCCGGCCGCTGCGCCGCACCATCCAGCGCGAGATCGAGGATCAGCTCTCTGAGAAGATCCTCTTCGGCGAAATCCACGCCGGCGACATCGTCGTAGTGGACGTGGAAGGCGACGGCGACGACGCCAAGTTCACGTTCGCCGGCAACGCCAAGCCGCGTATCCCGGAAATCGCCCCGAGCGTCTAGTCTGCACAGCCAAAGCCCCGCCCGCTCCCCACCGGAGCAGGCGGGGCTTTCGCTTGTTAAGCTCCCATCCGTGGTTTAGTCCGGCGCTTCGTCCGTGGCTGGGTTCGCTCCCCGGCGGGGTTCGGCGCCGGACATCAGAGATTTCCCGGCGCCTGCTCGTTCCTCGCTTTGACGGCGCCTACATAAATCCCTGATGCCCGGCACCTCGTGGGGGGCGGCTGTGGGGAATCCCCAGGTTGAGCTCGCACGGGCGGCCCTTCCCCGCAGAACCGTTGCTGCCCAACACCGTTCATGCGGGGCAGGGCCGCACTTACGGAAAGCCTCCTGCTTCGGATCGTTTCTCAGGCACAAGCGAGGGCGCCGGGGCCGGAGCGGACTCAGCCGCGGGAACGCACCCGGTGCCGGACCGCGCTTGGCTACGAAGACAAATCCGGCTGAGCGTGGCGGTTGTGACGGGAAGCACAACTCGGGTTGAATCGGGGGCATGGCTAACTTGGAACCGGTGATCCCGGATGAGCGACCTTTGACCCCTTTTCACGATCTTGACCATTACCTCTCCATCCCGCGGGTAAGCGGGCTGGCTTTGAGCCCGGACGGAAGCAGGCTGGTCACTACAGTGGCCACCCTCAACGGCAAGGGCACCGAGTTTGCCACCGCGCTGTGGGAGCTTGATCCCGCCGGGCAGAAGCAGGCCCGCCGGATAACCCGCAGCACCAAGGGGGAGGCCGGGGCTGCGTTCGCAGCCAACGGTGACGTCTACTTCACCTCCGCGCGGCCCGATCCCGAGAGCCCCGAGGGAGACCCCGTCAACGCCCTCTGGCTGCTGCCGGCTGGCGGCGGTGAGGCCCGCGTGGTGCTCAACCGCCCGGGCGGTGTGGGCTCCGTGCTGACCGCCAGGAAGGCTGACGCCACCTTCGTGGTGGCGGAGGTCCTTGCCGGTTCTGCGGATGAGGAGGACGACGCCGAACGCCGCAAGTCGCGCAAGGACAACAAAGTCTCGGCCATCCTGCACAGCGAATATCCGGTTCGGTACTGGGACGCGGACCTGGGGCCGGGGCAGCCGCGGATTTTCGCCGTCGAGCCTGGAAAAGAGCAGGAACCCGGAAAGCCCGCCACTGTGGACGCAGCCGCCCCGTTGGCACTAAGGAACCTTACTCCGGAGGCGGGACCCCGGCTGCGCGAGGCCGAAACCGCCGTCAGCCCCGATGGGCAGACCATTTACGCGAGCTACGCCAAGCCGCTGGCGAAGGCGGACAGCCGCTCCATCCTCGTGGCTGTCGACGTGGCTTCCGGAACCACCAACGTGCTCCTGGACCAGGAGGGCATGAGCTACTTCCCGGGCCCCGTCAGCCCGGACGGCAACACCCTGGTGGTTGTCAGCGAGAGTGACAGCACCCCGCACCAGGCTCCCCAGGTCAAACTGCACCTCCTGGACGTATCGGAAGGGGTGGAGCGTGGAGCGGACCGGCTGGCGCCCCTGGCGCATGACTGGGACCGCTGGGCCAAGCCCGCAGCCTGGCTGCCGGACGGTTCCGCCCTCCTGGTCACCGCGGACGACGACGGCGCGTCGCCGGTTTTCCGGATCAGCGTCCCGGCGGCTGCCGCTGAAGTGAGTGTCACCCGGGTGACGCAGGACGCGTCGGCGTACACCGACGTCGTCATCTCGCCCGAGGGACGCCATGCCTATGCCCTCCGCAGTTCCTACGAGTTTCCCCCTGAGGCTGTCCGCATCGACCTGCAGACCGGGGAAGCGACCCGCCTCCCGGCCCCCGCAGACCGTCCCGCGCGGTCCGGCCGGCTTGAACGGATCGCGGCCACAGCTGCTGACGGTTCCCGGGTTCCGGCCTACCTGGCGCTGCCCGAAGGAGCGTCCGCGGAGTCCCCGGCCCCGATGCTCCTGTGGATCCACGGCGGCCCGCTGGGATCGTGGAATGCCTGGACGTGGCGCTGGAACCCGTGGCTGCTCACCGCCAAGGGATACGCGGTGCTCCTGCCTGACCCGGCGCTCTCAACGGGTTACGGCCAGAATTACATCCAGCGCGGCTGGGGTGCGTGGGGCAAGACGCCGTTCACGGACCTGATAGCGGCCACTGATGCGGCTGTCAGCAGACCCGATATCGATCCGGAACGCACCGCCGCCATGGGCGGCTCCTTCGGCGGTTACATGGCCAACTGGGTTGCAGGCCAGACGGACCGGTTCAAGGCCATCGTGACCCACGCGAGCCTCTGGGCGCTGGACCAGTTCGGCCCAACCACCGACGCCTCCCAATACTGGCTCAAGGAAATGACCGAAGAGATGGCCATGGAAAATTCGCCACATCTGCACGTCGAAAAAATCAGCACCCCCATGCTGGTGATCCATGGAGACAAGGACTACCGCGTCCCCATCGGGGAAGGGCTGCGGCTCTGGTACGAACTGCTGTCCAAATCACAGCTTGCCGCAGACCAGGACGGCCGGACCCCGCACCGGTTCCTATACTTCCCCGACGAAAACCACTGGGTCCTGCAGCCACAGCACGCGAAGGTTTGGTACGGGGTCGTAGAGCACTTTTTGGCCCGGAACGTCCTGGACCAGAATGTGCCTTTGCCTTCCGAACTGGGACTCTAGTCGCCTCCGGCTCCCGATTCCTGTCTGACGCTCTGATCGCCTCCGGCGGGGTCTGGCTGGGTCCGGCTCGGGGGCTGGGACATTTACCGCTTGCTGCTCCTCCGTCGCTCTGACGCAAGCTACATAAATGTCCCAGCCCCGTGCCTCTTGCCTAGGGTCGCCTGGGCAATGAGGCAAGATAGGCACCGCCTCCTTGTCGCCTTATGCCCGGGTCTGCGTTCGAGCCCTATCTCTCAGCTGCCGGATCGTTCGCGCCTTACTTTTTGTGAGTTAGGGGATGTTGACCTTTTGGCGCTCGGGGTCTTGCTGCTTGGGCGTCTTCTTTCCGCGGCCGTGCTTGAAGTGGAAGTAGGCGTAGCAGGCTGCTACGAAGGGGATTCCGAAGTAGAGGGCTGTCGCCTGGGTGGGGTCGAAGCCTATGCCTATCAGGGAGATGACGCAGAGGATAAACGCGGCCATGGGCAGCAGCGGGAACAGCGGCGCCCGGTAGGGGAGTGACGCCGTGTCCCCGCCCTCTCGGAGGAAGTTCCGGCGGTGGAAGAAGTGAGCCGCCGTGATGGACATCCAGACGCCCACCGTGGCGAACCCGGCAACAGAGACCAGGACCAGGTAGACCGTGGTTGGTGCCACCACGCTGCTGATCAGCGAAGCCAGGCCGCCCAGCATGCTCACACACAGGGCAAGCAAGGGAATGCCGCGCTTTGTGAGTTTCTGCAGGGCCTTCGGAGCGTGGCCTTCATCGGCCAGGGAAAAGAGCATCCGGGCGCACGAAAACAGGCCGCAGTTCCCGGCGGACAAAAGGGCCGTGATGATAACGAAATTCATGATGTCGGCCGCGTAGGGAATGCCAAGCTGTGCAAAGACGGTGACAAAGGGACTTTGTTCCAGGGAGGTTTCCGCGTAGGGCACCGTACCGGCGATAACAGCGATGGCCCCAACAAAGAAAATCATCAGGCGGATAACGGTGGTCCGCATCGCCTTTGGAATATTGACTGCCGGGTTGGCCGTTTCTCCAGCCGCCACCCCAATGAGTTCGGACCCTGAGAATGCATAGAAGACCGCAAGCGTGGTAATCAGGACACCCGTAATTCCGTTGGGGAACAGGCCTTGGGGCGTATTGAGGTTTTCGCCGAGGAACGGATAGCCATTTTCGGCCAGTGGATGAAAGCCGAGCAGTGCTGCACCGCCCAGGACAATCAACCCGATGACGGCTGCGACCTTTATCAGCGCGAACCAGAACTCCGATTCACCAAAGACCCGGGAAGAGATCGCGTTCAGCGTGAACAGCACGGCTGCAAAAATGAGGCACCAAATCCAGACATCCACCCCAGGGAACCAGCGCTGCATCAGAAGGCCGGCTGCGGTGAATTCCGAGCCCAGGGCAACTGCCCAGCAGAGCCAGTAAAGCCAGGCGGTGGCGAAACCGGTAGCTGGACCGATGGATCTGGCTGCGTAGATGTGGAACGCACCGGACACTGGGTACGCCACAGCCAATTCGCCCAGGCACGCCATGACCATGTACACCACCACGGCGCCGAGCAGGTAGGCGATGATCGCTCCGAGTGGCCCCGCCTGCGCGATGGTGTACCCCGAACTGAGGAACAAGCCGGACCCTATGACACCTCCCATGGCAATCATCACCAGGTGGCGGGCCTCCATGGACCGCCGAAGGCCCTGTTTTTCGTCGTGCACCAATGGTTCATCGGTCAGCGTGGGGGAGCCTATGGCCATTTTTCCTCCGGGTCGTGCGGCTGCACCTCTAAGGGTGACGTGGGTAACATCCGCAACACTGGTTGTTCGCAGTCCGCGTCCGCAAACGCTGCCGGATGTGAGCTCCTAACTCTTCGCTATCTGCCCCGCTTCGCACAGTTGAGGGTAAGCAAAACTTCATCTCAGCAGCCGTATGACGAAATCGGAGAGCTGAGTCCTGGGGGCGGCCGCGGGAACTAGGATTGCTCTGTGACCGAGTCCTTCCATATCCGCCCTGCCCGCACCAGTGATGTGTCCGCGATCAAGAAACTAGTTGCGCCGCTGGCAGAGCAACGGATTCTGATGGCCAAGGAGACGGTGGCCTACTACGAGAGCCTGCAGGAGTTCCGCATCGCCGAGGCAGACGGCGGCGACGTGATCGGCTGCGGAGCGCTCCACGTGATGTGGGAAGACCTGGCCGAGGTGAGGACCCTGGCTGCTTCCGAAGACTGGCGCGGTAGGGGCGTCGGCCACGTGCTGGTGGAGAGCCTGCTTGAGGAAGCCCGTGCTTTGGGTGTGGCACGCGTCTTTTGCCTCACCTTTGAGGTGGACTTCTTCAAACGCCACGGCTTCGAAGTAATGGCAGATCAATCGGCTGTGGACCCCATGGTGTACTCGGAGCTGCTGCGGTCCCATGACGAAGGCGTAGCGGAATTCCTCGATCTTGCGCGGGTAAAGCCGAACACCCTGGGCAACACCCGCATGATCAAGTTCCTCTGACGAAAACCCTGCCCGAACTCCTCTGCTAAAACTCCGGCCCGGACCGGCTCCCGGAAGCCCATTCCGACCGGCCCGCCAGCATCCCTTTTGCAGCCCAAAAATACAAAGATACCCGTCTGACCTGCTTGGTTTTACTCGATTTGATGGATAAACTTACTGCGGCCGGGTTGGGGGGCCCACGGAAAGGGACGGTCATTGGGGGCTGTCCCTTTTCTGCGTCTGCGCGAATCCGGACCCTACCGCCCCGCCATGGGCCGGTAGTAGGGTCAGACTGTCATCCTCCAGGAACCATGCCCAGGAGCAACGCCATGAAAAAGCTCATCAACGATCCAAGGTCGGTAGTTGAAGAATCGCTGCAGGGATTTGGCCAGGCACATCCAGAGCTCGTGACCGTCAATCCAGACCCCATTTTCGTCACGCGCAAGGACGCGCCGGTCAACGGGAAAGTGGGCCTGGTCTCCGGCGGCGGCAGCGGCCACGAGCCGCTTCACGCAGGATTTGTGGGCCGGGGAATGCTCGACGCCGCCGTACCGGGGGCGGTGTTCACCTCGCCCACGCCGGACCAGATCCTTCCCGCGACGCTCGCCGTGAACTCGGGTGCCGGCGTCGTCCATATCGTGAAGAACTACACCGGTGACGTCCTGAACTTCGAAACCGCAGCGGAACTCTCCGAAGCCGAGGGCGTGAACGTACGCACCGTCCTGGTCAACGACGACGTTGCAGTCGAGGACTCCCTGTACACGGCGGGCCGCCGCGGGGTGGGCGGAACCGTACTGGTGGAAAAGATTGCCGGGGCCGCCGCCGAACGCGGCGATGACCTCGACGCGGTGGCGGCAATCGGCGAGCGGGTCAACAGCCACGTCCGCACCATGGGTGTGGCCCTCACGGCCTGCACCGTTCCCCACGCGGGCAAGCCCAGCTTCGACCTGGCCGAGGACGAAATCGAGATCGGCATCGGAATTCATGGCGAGCCCGGCCGGCACCGCATCCCCATGGAAAACGCGGACGGCATCACGGACCGGCTGCTGGAGCCCGTGCTGTCCGATCTCGGCATCACGTCCGGGGACAAGGTGCTGCTCTTCGTCAACGGCATGGGCGGCACTCCACTGAGCGAGCTGTACATCGTGTACCGGCGGGCTGCGCAGGTGCTCGCGGACCGGGGCGCCGCCGTCGAGCGCTCCCTGGTGGGCAACTACATCACCGCCCTGGAAATGCAAGGCTGCTCCATCTCAGTACTGAGGCTGGACGATGAGCTCACTGAACTGTGGGACGCGCCGGTACACACCGCGGCCCTGCGTTGGGGCGTGTAGCCGTGGTCCTCGATGTGAACTGGACGGTGAAGTGGTTGACGCTGTGCGCGCAGGCCATGGCGGAGCACCGGGTGGAGCTGATCGAGCTGGACCGGGCCATCGGGGATTCAGATCACGGCGAAAACATGGACCGGGGTTTCCAGGCCGTCCTGGACAAACTGTCCGAATCACCCCCGGAAACCCCGGCCGCCGCATTGAAGCTCACGGCGATGACGCTCATGTCCAAAGTGGGCGGGGCCGCCGGTCCGCTGTACGGCACTGCGTTCCTGCGCGCTGCCACGTCCCTGGGTGACGCCGCCGAGATCGATCCTGCCGCCTGGGCCGGTGCCCTCACCGCAGCCCGGGACGGGATTGTGGCCCGCGGGAAAGCGGAGCCGGGGGACAAAACCATGGTGGACGCCTGGACGCCGGCGGCTGAAGCGGCCGGCAAGGCAGCCGGAAACGGCAGCACTGACCCGCTGACCGTCCTCGTCGCCGCGGCAGAAGCGGCCGAGGCCGGAGCAGTGGCTACTGACCCACTGGTGGCGCGGAAGGGGCGGGCAAGTTACCTGGGGGAGCGGAGCGCCGGGCACCGCGATCCCGGCGCGGCTTCCAGTGCCCTGATCATGCGTGCAGCGGCGAAGGCGGCTGCGTGACCGTCAGCATCGTGGTGGTGTCCCATAGTGGAAAGATTGCCGACGGCGCCGCGGAACTTGCCGCGCAAATGGCGCCTGACGTCGTTATCCTGCCAGCGGGCGGCACCACTGACGGCCGGATCGGCACCAGCCTGGAGAAGGTCATGGCCGCACTGGACCAGGTGCCCAACGGCGGTGGTGCCGTGATCCTCACTGATCTGGGATCCGCCGTGATGACCGCGGAGTCAGCCCTGGAATTCGCGGAGAACCCCGAAGATGTGTTGCTGGCGGACGCGCCCCTGGTGGAAGGGCTGGTGGCCGCTGCCGTCGCCGCCCAGGGCGGCGGCGATGTGCAGGCGGTCAGGCGGGCAGCGGAAGCCGTCCGCGGCCCCGCCCGGCACTCCGAAAGCCCTGCGGTCCAGGAGGTGGCGGAAGGTTCCGTCACCGGTTCCGGGCCCGATTTTACCGGCGACTTTGAGCTCATCAACCAGGCAGGCATGCATGCGCGGCCAGCGGCCAAGATCGCCGGCGGCCTGTCGTCCCTGGACGCGGAAGTCCAGGTCAACGGCGTGGATGCCACCTCCATGACAGCGCTGATGACCCTGGCGGCCGGCAAGGGATCAGTGCTGCATGTTCAAGCCTGGGGTGCGGACGCCGAACGCGCCGTGAACTACGTTGGCGGGCTGGTGCAGGCCGGCTTCGGCGAGCCGTAAGCCCAACCGCGATCGACTGCACAAATCCGGATGATGGCCGGGCGGTGTGTTCGCAGGGCCGGAGCGGACTGCTGCGAATATGCTCGATGCCATGGAACGGCCGGACCTTGAAGACACCACCCCCGATATCGAAGTGCTCGAGGGGCAAATGTCCGTTGAGGAGCTCCTCGCCGACCTTGGCTTCGAATGGCTGCCGGAAGGAGCGGCGGGAGCCGGACCCGAAGCTTCATCCGGGGAGGACTTTGGCCAGCCCGCCCTGTTCCAGCTCTAGTTCCAGGATCAGCCCTGTTCCCGCAGCCCAGCGGCGTCAAGGAGCACGGACGCAGATATGAACCGGCCGCACTGCTCGCCAAACGGGTAGTCGCCGCGCGGGCGGAAATCGATGGTCCGCACGGGCAGTGGTGACCCGTCCGGTGCCGTGGACGTTGCGGTGACCGACATGGGGGATTCGGTCAGGCTCTCCAGGAACAGTGTGGCGATCTTTGTCCCGTCCGGGGATGAAGTGGCCGAGCAGACACCCTCTGGCGTGCAGCCCTGGTCGACCGATGCACTGCCAGGGCGCAGCTCCACGTCTTCTTCCTCGCACTGCCCGTCCTGGCAGGCCTTGAGGTGCAGCTTCTCCACCTGCGGCGCGTAGTCCGCCGCGACTGTGACCGATACAGCTGTGGCCTGGGCGATGGCCGGGCAGGGCACTGCACCGGGGCCCGGCCCGCACGCAGTGGCGAGTCCCGCCGTCGTTACCAGCGCCAAAAGCAGTCCGCGCTTGCCCATACTTCAGCGTAAAGCCGGGCGCCGTGCCTGCCTGCGGTCAGGGTTGAAGTGATGCAGACATCGTTATGGTGGCCACACTGCAGGGTCTAACCGGGGAGCCGGTATCCGCCGTGCTGCACTTCGGCCAGGCCGTCGGCAAGCAGCCCCGCCAGCGCCCGCTCCAGCTGCTCCGGGGCGGAGTTGAGCCTGTGCAGGGCTGCCAGGGGCACCCCGATCCCCTCCGGCGCAAAGCCCAGGTCCGCCGGCTCCCGCTGGAACATCTCCGCCGGCACCGGCGCCTCGGCCTCGCGCAGCACGGCCATCACGGCTCCGCGAACCTGGCGGTCGGTGCCGTGCCACGCCTGTCCCTTCGGGATGTACGACGGCGGCGGCTCACCTGCAGCGCGCCAGGCACAGGAGTCCCGGACCGGGCAGTCACCGCATTTGGGTGCGCGGGCGGTGCAGACGAGAGCCCCCAGCTCCATCACTGCAGCGTTCCAGCGCACCGATGTGCCGTCGTCGTCCGGAAGGAGCCCGGCCGCGAGGCGCATCTCCGCGGCGGTCAGCGCCGGAGCGGGGAGCGCCACGCCGGAGATCAGCCTGGCGTGTACCCGGCGGATGTTGGTGTCCACTACGGTTTCGCGGCGCCCGTAGGCGAAGGCCGCAACCGCCGCGGCCGTGTAGCTGCCCACTCCCGGCAACGCCAGTAGGTCGGCGTAGTTGTCCGGAACCTTGCCGTCGTGATCCTTGGCGATCGCAACCGCTGCCGCGTGCAGCCGCAGTGCACGGCGCGGATAGCCCAAACGACCCCAGGAACGCACTGCCTCTCCTGCCGGCTCGCCGGCCAGCCCGGCCGGGGTGGGCCAACGCTGCAGCCATTCACGCCAGACGGGCAGCACCCGGACCACGGGGGTCTGCTGCAGCATGATTTCACTGACCAGCACACCCCATGGAGAGCAGGCGGGCTCCCGCCAGGGCAGGTCGCGGGCAATGCCGGCGAACCACGCGTTGATCCGGGAATGCAGCTCCTGCAGTTCCGGCTCCGAAGGCAAACGGGCAGGCGCGGCGGTGGTTAAGGCTTCAGTATCGATCCCAACACTGTAATGGATCAGATTCCGGAGCCCGAAACGGGATATGGCCCTGCCGCCTGGCTGGATGTGACCAGAGCGATGGGGCTGCCGGCGGCGTGGTGGCAAAGCAGATCGGCAGCGGTTCTCTAGCCTAGGAGGATGGGCAGGCAAGGCAATTCATCACGTGGCGGGACGACGGCATCCGGATCCAGCATGATCCGCAAGCCGAGCCCTGCCGTGTACCGCCGGCGCCGGCTGTTCCTGGGTGCGGCCTTGCTGCTGGTGATCGCAGTGGTGGTGGGCGGATTCTCCCTCGCCGGCGCCTTCAGCGGCGGGTCCGAACAGGCATCATCAACCGACCCGGCCGCCGGCGCAACCGCGTCCGTTGACCCCTCCGGCCAGGCATCGCCGTCGGCCTCTGCTCCCGCACCCACCCCGACGGCGTCACCC